>WLMP01000026.1 GCA_009700155.1 Actinomycetota bacterium | reverse complement strand
TGTAGTTATGCGCAAGGAGCTTAAGTAATGGCTCTAGTACTTGGAATCGAAACTTCTTGTGATGAAACTGCGGTAGGAATTGTTGATAATCGGAAATTACTTGCAAATGTAATTTCATCCAGTGTTGATCAGCATGCCAGATTTGGTGGTGTAGTTCCTGAGGTTGCAAGCCGAGCACATTTAGAGGCTATGCAGCAAGTTATTAAGCAAGCTTTAAAAGAAGCAAAGGTTTCAATTAAAGATATTGATGCCATTGCAGTTACTGCTGGACCTGGTTTAATTGGCGCCTTATTAGTAGGAGTAAGCAGTGCATCTGCTTTAGCACTTGCCTTAGATAAACCGTTATATGGCGTAAATCATTTATCTGCACATATTGCAGTAGATATGTTAGATAGTGATAAAAAACTTCGTCCAGCAATTGCACTTTTAGTTAGTGGCGGCCACTCTTCAATATTGCAGGTAAATAATCTTGCTAAGGATGTAAAAGTAAAAGGTGCAACAATTGATGATGCTGCTGGTGAAGCTTTTGATAAGGTAGCTAGAATCATGGGCCTTGGATTTCCGGGTGGGCCAGTAATTGATAATGAAGCTAAAAATGGCAAGGCAGATGGAATTATATTTCCTAGGGGCTTATCTCAAAACCTAGATATGCAAAAGCATAGATATGATTTTTCCTTCTCCGGTTTAAAAACTGCTGTGCTTAGATATTTAGAACAAACACCAAATTATAAAAAGGCAGATGTAGCGGCATCTTTCCAAGAGGCAGTCGTTGATGTGTTATTAACTAAGTCTTTAGCTGCTTGTCAGGAGAGTGGAATTGATAATTTAGTTATCGCCGGTGGCGTAGCAGCAAACAGCAGACTTCGTCAGTTAGCCATTACTCGGTGTGAGGCTGCCAAGATTGAGCTTTCTATTCCACCTGCCAACTTGTGTACCGATAATGGGGCAATGGTGGCAGCCTTAGGCTCCCTTGCTATCAATGAAGGGCTAGCGCCTTCCCAGTTGGGTATATCTGCTGATTCAGCCGCAGAGATATCCCGTGTGATCTTCTAGATTAGAGCGCTAATTTGCTCCGAGTGCAGTTCCCCCTTTAAAGTTGGCTTTAGCACTCTAAGCCTGCGTGTGCTAATTAACGCCCCAGGTGAATGAGCAAAAAATTTTAAAACGAGTAACCAACCAAAGGAGTAATAAAGATGGCAATTTCAATCAAGCCACTAGAAGATCGTATTGTCGTGAAGGCAAATGAAGCAGAGCAAAAGACTGCATCTGGATTAGTTATTCCAGATACTGCCAAGGAGAAGCCACAAGAAGGAACTGTTATGGCAGTTGGACCTGGTCGATTTGAGAATGGAAACCGAATTCCGTTAGATATTAAAGAGGGCGATGTAGTTCTTTATTCAAAGTATGGTGGTACTGAAGTTAAGTACAACAATGAAGAGTACTTAGTACTTTCTTCCCGCGATGTACTAGCAATCATTGCAAAGAAGTAAAGATGAGTAAATCACTTCAATTTGATGAAGCAGCCCGTCGCGCTATGGAGCGCGGGGTAAATATTCTTGCTGATACTGTAAAGGTCACACTTGGGCCAAAAGGTCGAAACGTAGTAATCGCAAAAAGTTATGGTGCACCATTAATTACTAATGACGGTGTAACAATTGCTAAGGAAATTGAATTATCAGATCCAGCTGAAAATATGGGCGCTCAACTTGTTAAACAGGTTGCAGAGAAGACTAATGATGTAGCAGGTGATGGCACAACTACTGCGACAGTCCTTGCACAAGCAATGGTAAAAGAAGGTCTACGAAACTTAGCTGCTGGTGCGCAACCAATGGAGCTTAAATATGGAATCGAGCAAGCAGTTTCTGCTATCTCTGAAGCATTAAAGAAAAATTCAACTACTGTAAGCGGAAAGTCTCAAATTGCAGATGTTGCAACAATTTCAGCTCAAGACAAAGCAATTGGTGATTTAATCGCTGAAGCGATGGATAAAGTTGGTAAAGACGGAGTAATTACCGTTGAAGAGTCATCAACTACTGGATTAGAGCTTGAATTCACAGAGGGTATGCAATTTGATAAAGGTTATATTTCACCTTACTTCGTAACAGATGCAGACCGTATGGAAACAATTTTAGAAGATGCTTATATTTTAATTTCAGGTCAGAAAATATCAGCTCTTAGTGAAGTGTTACCAGTGCTTGAAAAGGTGGCTCAAGCTAGCAAGCCGTTATTGATTATTGCTGAAGATGTTGAAGGCGAAGCCTTATCGACATTAGTTGTAAACCGCATGCGAGGCACATTTGCATCAGCTGCTGTAAAAGCTCCTGGTTTTGGTGATCGCAGAAAAGCAATGTTGCAAGATATTGCGATATTAACTGGTGGCCAAGTTATCTCAGCTGAAGTTGGTTTAAAACTTGAGCAAATAGATATTTCAATGTTAGGTAAAGCAAGACGCGTGGTTATTTCTAAAGATAACACCACGATCGTTGATGGAGCTGGAAATAAAAATGATGTTGCAGCCCGCGTAACTGAAATCCGCCGTGAAATTGAGAATACTGATTCAGATTGGGATCGCGAGAAACTACAAGAGCGAGTTGCAAAACTTGCTGGTGGAGTTTGTGTTATAAAAGTTGGTGCTCATACTGAGGTTGAATTGAAAGAAAAGAAGCATCGCCTTGAGGATGCAATCTCAGCAACTAGAGCAGCTGTTGAAGAAGGTATTGTCGTTGGTGGAGGAGCTGCCTTAGTTCATGCTGCATCTGCTCTTGATAACGATTTAGGTTTTGAAGGAGATCGTGCTGTAGGAGTACGTCTTGTTCGCAAAGCTTGTGATGAACCACTTCGTTGGATTGCTGAAAATGCAGGACATGAAGGATATGTTGTTGTTTCTAAAGTAAGAGCAATGAAACCTAATGAAGGCTTTAATGCATACTCAGAAACTTATACTGATCTGGTTAAAGAGGGAGTCATTGATCCAGTTAAAGTGACTAGATCTGCATTGGCAAATGCTGCTTCAATTGCAGCGATGTTTATTACCACCGAGGCTTTAGTCTTTGAAACTCCAGAAGAGAAAAAAGATGAAGCAGCTGGTCATGGACACTCACATGGACCGGGTGGACACTCGCACTAATCTTTGTTAATTGAGGCCTTGTTTTCAATAACATCATTATCGACTAACATTAACCAGTGGAAAATATAACACTGGCTGTTGATTGTGGTGGGACTGGAATCAAGGCCTCAGTTTTTGATAAAAACGGAAAAGTCTTAATTGATTTTCCTTACTTAAAAACTCCTTACCCACTATCACCAAACCTATTAACTGACATAATTAAAAATTTTGTATTTGCAGACTCAAGAGTAAATCGCGTTACAGTTGGTCTGCCTGGAATGATTCGTAACGGCAAAATAGTATTTATCCCACATTACATAAATAAGCGTGGTCCACGAACCGCACTTGATCCACACTTAAAAAAGGCTTGGCATGGATTTGATTTACAAAGTACTTTAGAAAAGAAATTAAAATTACCTATATTAGTTTTAAATGATGCCGAGGTTCATGCTGCTGCAGTAGTAACTGGAGTTGGATTAGAAACAGTTTTAACATTTGGAACCGGACTAGGGTGCGCAATGTTTAATGATGGAAAAATAGCTCCTCACCTTGAGTTGTCTCATGCCACGATTAGATATGGAAAAACTATTGATGCCTGGATCGGTGAAATATCAAGGCGAAGAATGGGTAATCAACTCTGGTCTCGAAGAGTTAAAGCGCTGATTGAAGAGCTATACCCAATGATTCTCTGGGATAAGTTATATATCGGAGGCGGTAACGCCCAACGGATCAGTAGGTCTGCTCTAAAAAGTTTTGACTATAAAGTTAAGATTATTCCAAATTCTGCTGGGGTAGCTGGTGGCGTAAAAGCCTGGGACCTTTTGGCTAAGTGAAATACTTTGTAGATAACAGATACGATTACCCATATGTTAGAGATTGAAATTGCGGCAGGAAAGCGTGCCAGAACTGCATACTCATTTGATGATATTGCAATTGTTCCTTCCCGAAGAACACGTGATGCACAAGAGGTATCGATTTCATGGCAGATAGATGCATATAAATTTGATTTACCATTTTTAGCAGCACCAATGGATTCTGTTGTATCACCAGAAACAGCAATCATGATTGGTAAGGCAGGTGGTCTTGGAGTATTAAATCTTGAAGGAATTTGGACAAGGTATGAAGATGCTGAAAAGCAGCTAGCAGATATGGCAAAGCTTTCTGAAGATAAAGCGATTAGAAGGATGCAAGAGATTTATGCAGCACCAATACAACCGACCTTAATTAAGGAAAGAATCTCACAAATTCGAGCAGCAGGCGTAACTGTGGCAGGTGCACTTTCACCTCAACGCACTGCAGAATTTCATAAGGCTGTAATTGATGCTGGCGTTGATATCTTTGTAATTCGCGGGACTACCGTTTCAGCAGAACATGTATCTGTGAATTCAACCTCGCTAAATTTGAAAAAATTTATTTATGATCTAGATGTACCTGTAATTGTTGGTGGTTGCGCAACAGCACAAGGTGCTCAGCATTTAATGCGATCAGGAGCAGCTGGTGTTTTAGTTGGATTTGGTGGTGGTTCAGCCCATACAACTAAAACAGTTCTAGGAATTTCTGTACCGATGGCATCTGCAGTTGCAGAGGTGGCATCTGCTCGACGTGATTACTTGGATGAATCAGGTGGAAGATATGTTCACGTTATTGCAGATGGCTCCGTTGGCTCTAGCGGTGAGATTGCAAAAGCTATTGCTTGTGGTGCAGATGCAATAATGATGGGGTCACCACTTGCTAAGGCGCTAGAGGCACCTGGTAAGGGCTGGCATTGGGGTCAAGAGGCTCACCATGAACAACTGCCAAGAGGAAACCGTGTCAGCGTTGGAACTGTTGGATCTTTAAGTGAAGTTTTACTTGGCCCATCCAACACTTCAGATGGCTCAATGAACCTATTTGGTGCTCTTAAAAGATCAATGGCAACTTGTGGTTACTCAGATTTAAAAGAGTTCCAAAGGGTTGAGTTAGTAGTAAAACCTTAACTGTCTGTGAAAGTGCTTAAAATTTGATTTTAATACCCAATAACTATGAATTTTTCTTGGGTATTGAAAGAATATTGATTAAACTTTTGCCATGGTAAAAACAAAAATAACTTTGCTTACCATCAGTGTTTTTGCGATTTCGACTATTTTTACCTCAAGTGCAGTAGCTGCGCCTAGTAGTAAACCTTATAAACTTAATTGTAAGAGTACAAAAGCAAAAGGCCATACTGTAAAGAATGTATTACCTCCTGAGGTTAAGGCTCCATTTAAAAATAGAACACTAAGTTTTGCTACTAATTGTGGTGATATTACGATTGAGGCATATGGTGCAAGTGCACCGATTGCGGTAACAACTATGTTGTCACTAGCAAGAAATGGCTTTTTTAATGAAACTCTGTGCCACCGTTTAACAACTAACGAAATCTACCTACTACATTGTGGAGACCCAACTGCAACAGGAATGGGCCAGTTAAGTTTTGAATACGATAATGAAAATCTTCCAAAAAGCATTGAGAATAATTATCCAGCCGGGACAGTAGGTATTTGGAATTCAGAAGTTATTAGTAATGGAAGCCAGTTCTTTATTGTGTATGAAGATTCTTCATTGCCGCCAAGTTACACAATCTGGGGAAAAGTAACTAAGGGTTTAGATATAGTCAGAGCAATTGCGAAAGATGGAGTAGTAAACGGTAAATCTGATGGTTCACCAAAACGTAAAATTGCTATTGAAAGAGTTAAAGTCCGCTAGTTTGTGTTAACAATTTTAAACACTTCAGCAATAGATCCAGCAGGTAAATTATGGGACTCGGCGTTTTTTTCGCCCCATTCACGAACCATTTTTTCTAAATTCTCATTATGAGCTGTTTGACTAACATGACTATGCAGTGCATTCATTTTTTTATCAAAAGTTAATGTTATATCCACAAAATGATCTGGATTTTGAGAGGACATTACCCAAACTTCTCTTACGCGCCAAGGCTCTAATCCTTCTTCTTTTAGTAAATCTTCAAATGCGAATGCATTCCTAGAGTCTGGATAAACCGCTTGAATTGCCGCCTCACCTGCAGCCATATGATCTGGATGAGAGGCAAATAATCTCTCCCAGTTTCTTTCTGGGGATTGGATCACCATGCGGTCAGGTTTTGTAATTCTGATTTGCCTGACAATCTCTTTACGTAGCTCTATGGTTGGTACTAACCAACCATCACGATAATTTAGAAAAGTAATATCAGTTACGCCAACAGCTAGACCAGCTTGGCGCTGTTCATGCTGTCTAATCTTTGGCATATCTTTTCGAGGTACATTTGGATCTTCTCCGCCTTGGTCACCGTTTGTGCAAATACAGTATGAAACATGAATGCCTTTTGCAGTCCATTGGGCAATAGTTCCACCTGCTCCGAAGTCACAATCATCCGGATGTGCGGTAACTACTAGTACGCGTTTGATTTCACTATCATCTAATGGCTTCATTGGAGGCAAGATTACCGCAGCAAATCTCTTTGTCTTACCCACCGATAGACTTAGCAATATGTCCGCATTAACTCAAGGTTTAAACCCGAATCAACTAGCGGCGGTTAAAACCGAAGGCTGCCCACTGCTTGTTGTGGCAGGAGCGGGTTCTGGGAAAACTCGAGTCTTAACTCGAAGAGTTGCATACCTTTTAGCTGAACGAAATGTTGCACCATATGAAGTGCTTGCAATTACTTTTACCAATAAGGCTGCCGGTGAAATGAAAGAGCGGGTAGCAGAGCTAGTTGGAGAGCGCGCAAAGGTAATGTGGGTTTCAACCTTCCACTCTGCATGTGTTCGAATTTTGAGAAAAGAAGCAACTTTACTTGGATATACAAATGCTTTTACAATTTATGATCAAAGCGATTCTCTCAGATTAGTTACATTAGTAATGAGAGATCTAAACCTTGATGAGAAACGCTATGCACCAAGAGCTGTAGCTTCATTTATCTCTCAAGCAAAAAATGAGTTAATGGGCCCAGCAGATTATTTGAATCAAGCTAAAGATCAGTTTCAAGAAATAGTTGCACAAGTTTTTAGTATCTATCAAAAACGACTTTCAGCTGCTAACTCTATGGACTTTGATGATCTAATAGCTAAAACTGTAGAGGTATTGCAAAGACATCCTGAGGTTAAAGCGAAATACCGGTCAAGGTTTAGGCATATTTTGGTAGATGAGTATCAGGATACAAATCATGCCCAGTATATTTTAATTAAAGAGCTAGTGGGATCAGAGCTAGAAGGATTTCCTCCTGCCGAACTATGCGTTGTTGGCGATGCTGATCAATCAATATATGCATTTAGGGGAGCTAATATAAGAAACATTTTACAATTTGAAAATGATTATCCAAATGCTAAAACAGTATTACTTGAGCAAAACTATCGATCAACTCAAAACATTTTAAGCGCAGCAAATGCTGTGATTTCAAATAATGACGGCAGAAAGGAAAAAAATCTTTGGTCAGATGCTGGCAGTGGGCCGTTAATAACTGGCTATGTTGCAGAGAGTGAGCATGATGAAGCTGATTTTGTAGTTCGCCAAATTGCAATACTTCGCGACCTTGGAAAATCTAAACCTGGAGATACTGCAATTTTTTACCGAACAAATGCACAATCTCGCGTATTTGAAGAGGTATTTATGCGTATTGGAATTGCATACAAAGTTGTTGGCGGAGTTAGGTTTTATGAGCGTAAAGAGGTTAAGGATCTTCTTGCCTATCTGAGAGTAGTTGTGAATCCAGAAGATGAGGTATCAATGCGAAGGATAATCAATACTCCAAAGCGAGGAATTGGTGATCGTGCATTAGATCAGTTAGATCTTTACTCTAAAAATAATGATTTAACTTTTTGGCAAGCTTTGTGTGAGGTAGATAAGAATCAAGAGATTGCAGCTAAATCTTCTGCAACACTTATTGAATTTGTGAGATTCATTAAATCTATGCAAACACTTGTTGAGGCTAAGACTAGGCCATCAGTAATTGCGCAAGCTGTATTAGAGCAGTCAGGTCTATTGTCGGAGTTAGAAGAGAGTAAAGATCCACAAGATGAGGTAAGGGTAGAGAATTTAGAAGAGCTAGTTGCTGTTGCTACAGAGTATGAAGAGAGCGAAGTTGATGAAGGTGAAGAGATAAGCCTTACTGGATTTTTAGAAGATGTTTCACTTGTTGCTGATGCAGATCAAATTCCAGATGGTGAGGATCATGGCGGTGTTGTAACAATGATGACCCTACATACTGCAAAAGGTTTAGAGTTTCCGACAGTATTTTTAACTGGGATGGAGGAAGGAATTTTTCCTCACTCTAGAACGCTAGATGATCCAGAGGAGCTGCAGGAAGAGCGGCGACTTGCTTATGTTGGATTGACTAGAGCAAGAGAAAATCTCTTTATAACTAGAGCTGAGTACCGATCTGCTTGGGGTACGCCAAACTATAACGCTGCTTCAAGATTTATCAGTGAGATTCCAGAAAATGTAATTGAATGGAACCAAGCGCAGGAAAAAACCATTAGTTCTAGGTCAACAATAAAAAGAAATTTCGCAGCACCAAAAGCTACTGGAAAAGTAAGTAACACAATGCAACTAGAAGTTGGTGAGCGAGTATCACATGACACATTTGGGTTAGGAACTGTAATTGAGGTAAGTGGTGAAGGCGACAGGGCTGAGGCCACCATTGATTTTGGCTCATTTGGGCCAAAGAGACTGTTATTACGTTACGCCCCAGTTGAAAAATTATAAATTTTTGAAGTAGTTCATTACTATTACGACCTTGCAGTAGCCAGGTGATCGGGGAAAACATTGGATCTTTTTGAGTACCAAGCACGTGATCTTTTTGAATCCCATCAAATTCCAGTTTTAGCAGGAGCAGTTGCTAGTACTGCCGAGGAGGCAGAGTCTGCTGCATCAAGAATTGGCGGAAAAGTTGTTGTAAAAGCGCAGGTAAAAGTTGGTGGCCGTGGAAAAGCTGGTGGCGTTAAATTGGCAGAAAATCCAGCCGATACAAAAGAAAAAGCGACTGCAATTTTAGGAATGGATATTAAAGGCCATATTGTTAAAAAAGTTATGATTGCTCAAGCAGCCCCAATTGAGTCTGAATACTATCTAGCTATTTTATTAGATAGAGCTAATCGTAATTTTCTAGTTATGGCATCAGTGGCTGGTGGCATGGAGATTGAAGAGGTTGCGCATAAGACTCCTGAAAAACTTGCTCGAGTCGGAATTGACCCAAATATCGGAATAAATAAATCAAAAGCAATTGAGATTGTTAAAGGTGGCCAGTTCCCATCGGATGTAGTTGATCAAGTTGCTGAGGTGTTAATTAAGCTTTGGGATGCATTTGTTAAAGAAGATGCAACTTTAATGGAGATCAATCCACTAGTTAAAACAGCTGATGGAAAGATTATTGCTTTAGATGGCAAAGTAACGTTAGATGATAATTCAAGTTTTAGACATCCTGATCATGAGAAATTAGTTGATCACTCCGCTACAAATCCATTAGAGGCGTTAGCGAAAGAGAAAGATCTAAACTATGTAAAACTAGATGGGCAAGTAGGAATTATTGGAAATGGTGCTGGTTTAGTTATGAGCACCTTAGATGTAGTGGCTTATGCTGGTGAGAAGTATGGCGTTAAGCCAGCAAATTTCTTGGATATTGGTGGCGGTGCATCTGCTGAAGTAATGGCAAATGGCTTATCTATAATTTTAGGTGATAGCGACGTAAAGAGTGTATTTGTAAATGTTTTTGGTGGCATTACTGCATGCGATGCGGTTGCAAATGGAATAGTTCAGGCATTACAGATTTTAGGTTCAAAAGCCACTAAACCAATAGTTGTTCGTCTAGATGGTAACAATGTTGAACTTGGTAGAAAAATTCTTAATGATGCAAATCATCCATTAGTTCAGCAACTTGAAACTATGGATGGCGCTGCAGCAAAAGCGGCAGAATTGGCGGCAAAATAATGGCTATTTTTGTAAATGAAAACACCAAAGTAATTGTGCAAGGAATGACTGGTTCAGAGGGAACAAAGCACACCAAAAGAATGCTTAAAGCTGGAACAAAGATTGTTGGGGGAGTAACTCC
>WLMP01000025.1 GCA_009700155.1 Actinomycetota bacterium | reverse complement strand
TCCTCATGATTTGAAATAACTAGTGGAATTTCAATCGGTAATTCACCTAACTCCATTAAATATAGAAGATCACGTAAGCAGTGGCTCTCTTTTGATACTAAAACCAGGGCCTTCTTTTTCTTTGTGCTCTCCCTGATTGATATTTCAGGTTTAAACTTTTTCATTTTACTTTCGATAATCTCTTTGGCATCTCCAACTAGCTTATTAGTATCAAATTTTGTTCTCATAACAAATAAATTTGTAATTGGATCTGTAAATTGTTGATTCTCTATAATATTGCCAGAGCAATCTAGAATTGCCGAAGTCATCGCATTAACGATTCCCGGCTGATCTTGACACTGAAGAGTTGCAATTAACTTCATATCAAATCTTAATTGATTTAATGAGATATTGTAAATTTCTTCATTGATTTAGGCGCCCACCAATTTCTTTCGCCAAATAATCGCATCAGGGCAGGAACTAACAAACCTCGTACTAAGGTAGCATCTAGAATAATTGCAAATGCCACACCAAAGCCCAACATTTTTATAGAAGTAACACCACTTAGAATAAATGAGGCAAACACTATTGCCAACAATCCTGCCGCTGCAGTAATAATGCGAGCTGATCGCTGTAATCCAATTGCTACAGATTCAATATTTGATTTACCAGCATCATGCTCTTCCTTAATTCTCGATAATAGGAATAGCTCATAATCCATAGATAAACCAAATGCTACAACTGCAACTAAGATAATTGATCCAGTATCAACTGCATTTACAACAGTGAAGTCTCCAACAAGCCACCTTAGATTTCCATCAACAAATATCCAGGTGATCACACCAAGTGTTGCTCCCAGGGATAAAATATTTAGAATTACCGCTTTTATTGGCAGAATTATTGATCCAGTAAAGACGAACAAAAGGATCAATACGCCAAGAGTGATCCACAGCAATGCCCATGGCATTGTTCGAGCAATTCCGTTTTGTGTATCAGCATAATCTGCGGCTACTCCTCCAATTAATGTGCCTTGAGGAGCTGGTAATTTCCTAATATCTTGGATTAATCGCTCAGCATCTGGTGTTCTTGGCCCCATTGAATGAATTGCAGTAACTCGAACATCATCTCCAAAAACTTGAGACTGTCCAATTCGAACTACACCATCAACTTTTGCTATTTCTGTAGTGTATTGACTTATCTGAGTACCCATCGTGGCACCCTTTGGAATAACGATTTCAATTGGGTTACCTTCTTGGCCTGGAAAACGTTCTGAAATTATTTTGGATGCAGCAGCAGCTGGGTTACTTGCTGGCAAAACTCTTGAATCAACTTGAGTAAAGACAATATCTTTAATAGGAGCCGCTAATATTGTTAATAGGATTAAAGAAAGTGTTACAACTGCTACTGGCCTTCTCATAACAAATCTTGCAGTTTGTGCCCATCTTCCGTCTTCCTTTGGTGCAATTGCACCCTTTCGGACAACAGCTTTATTGATTCGTGTTCCTAGTATGGCAAGTAGTGCTGGAAGTGCGACCAATGAGCCAAGTACTGCCATGATCACAACTGTTACACCTGCATATCCAAATGATTTTAGGAACATCAAAGGAAACAGCATCAGCGAAGCCAATGTAATAACAATTGTTAGACCAGAGTAAAAAACAGTTTTGCCAGCAGTGCTTACTGTTTTACGAATCGCCTCATCAACTGATTTACCAGCGTGCAGCTCTTCCCTAAAGCGGTTAACCATAAGAAGTGAATAATCAATACCTAGTCCTAGCCCTAAGCCAGTGATTAGGTTTAATGCAAAAATACTTACGCCAGTAAATAAAGTAAGTAAGTACATAATTAATAGTGAGCCTAAAATTGCTGAGACTCCTACAAGTAGTGGCATAGCACTTGCAACTAGACTGCCAAAAACAAAAATTAAGAATATAAAAGTAAGTGGTATTGAGATAATTTCAGACAACTTTAAATCATCTGCAATTTTAGTGTTTATCGCATGGGCAAATACACCAGTACCACTTGCGTAAACTTTTAAGCCCTCGTAGTTACCTTCGTATTTTGCTTGCATTCTCTTGCCTAAGTCCTGAACGCCATCCCATTCAATACTGTCACTATATATAAAAAGAAATGCAGAATTTCCATCACTACTTTTTAATGATGGGGCTCCACCTGAACTCCAAAATGAAAGTGTGGACTCAACGCCGGGTTCGGTCTTTATTTGCCCCTCAAGTTTTATAGCTGATGCTGATGATGTAGGTGAGATAACACCATCTTTTGTCTCAACAACTAAAACTACTGCTGGGTCTTTAACTTTAAACACATCAGTTAAGTATTCAAATACTTTTGCTGAATCACTCTTTGGGTCTGAGTACCCACCGCTATCTAATTTTCCGAATACAGATGAGCCAATTGCACCAGCTGCCAATATCAAGGCAATAAATAATGAAAAAATAAATTTCTTTCGATTTACAATCAATGTACCTAATTTTTCAAACATTTGTTCCTTAATTACTAATTAATTCGGATTTAGAGTAGAATTATATTCTAATGAATGATCAACAAGATTCTCAAAATAACAGTACTCCAGTTAAGAAGAATACCGGTGAAGTTAGTCACCTCTTACCTAAAATAACCAGTGATGAAATCGATCTAGAAATAGATGTGAATCGGGATGCAGAAATTACAGCTGAAAAGCCTCCGCACCACTTTTAGTCAGGTTTACTTGTTTTATTCTCAGATTTAGTTTCAGTTTTGGCTTCTGGCTTACTCTCAGTTTTACTAGGCGTGGAAGATCTTGAATCAGTTTTATAAAATCCACTACCCTTAAAAACGACTCCAACATTGTTATAAACCTTACGAACGCCTCCTTGGCATTTAGGGCACTGCTCAATGGCTGGATCGGTAAATGATTGAACCACCTCAAATGCGTGTTCACATTTATTACACAGGTATTCATAGGTAGGCATAGGGGATAATCTTAAGCAAGTGGGAAGATAAGGGCTAACCAGAAAGGTTATTAGACCTATGAAGCGCTTAGTTCAGGTAATTAGCTTGTCTATGTTCGTATTTCTTGGAACAAATATTGCTGCAGCGACTTCAATTGTTTCTACATCCCCAACTGCCGGATCGATTTTAAGTATCTCACCTAGCGCAGTTTCAATAAAAGCTAATTCTGATTTAGTAGAAGGTGCCAACTCAATAGAGGTTACCAATCCAAGTGGAGTTCGAGTAGATGATGGTTCAGTTCAAGTACAAGGTTCAGTTTTATTAGTAGGGCTAAAACCATTAGAGACATCTGGAACTTATACCGTCTCATATTCATTAATGGTGATAGATGAAGAATCAGCCTCTGGAACATTTACATTTATCTATAACTCACCGGGTGAAGTAACCATGGCAACGCCAGAACCAACTACTAGCGAAGATCCACTTTCAACAAATAATCCCAACCGCCTCACAGATTTATTTGTAGTTGCTTTACTGATATTTGCTTTCATTGTTCTAGTCTTTTTATCCAGATATGCAAAAAAAACTTTTAACACGCCAAGCAAACCTAAAGTGCAAAGAAAAAATCCAAGCACAAGTAAGAAATTCTTAAAGTAAATTTCTAGATGATAGAAGTACTTGCACCCTTATCAAAAGGATTAGTTCAATTACTTGGAGTTCTAAGTATAGGTTTACTGATAGCTATTGCTTTTTTAGATAAAGATATAAAGGGGGCAGTAAGCAACTTAGGGTTAATTAAAAAAATTAAATTATTTCTTATCTTTTGGTTTGTCTCACTTGTACTTTTTATATTAATCCAAATAGCTTATCTACTAGAACAACCCTTATTTACTTCCTTTGATTTAACAGTTGTCAGGTCGTATTTAACTCAAACATCAATTGGGAAAAGCTATCTAATCCAATTCGCTGGAATTTTGCTTCTTTTAGTACTTCCACTACGAAAAATTCTCATTTCATACCTAGCGATATTGATTGCACTTGGATCATTAATCTCTCCGGTTTTCCAAAGCCATGGCAGTGCATCAGGAAATCATGGCCTTGCAATTGGAGCACTAGTTATCCATGTAATTGCTATTAGTTTTTGGGTAGGAGGCCTTTTCGGGCTAACCCAATTAAGTAAAGAACAGAAGATCATTGCACTACCAAGATTCAGTGAGATTGCACTCTGGAGTGCAATTGCTGTGGCACTAAGTGGTGCTGCAACTGCATTTACAAGATTAGATAGTTTTTCAGCTTGGCAGAGCAAGTATGGCGCAGTCACTATTTTAAAGATTTTTTTAACGGTAATTCTTATTGGATTTGGTGCAATTCATAGACGATGGATCATTGCCTCAGATCTACCATCTGTTTTTAGATTAATCACAGCAGAAATAGCGATTATGTTTGGAACAATTTTTGTTGGTAGTTGGCTTTCAACAATTTCACCACCTGAAAGAGAAATAGTTTTAACACCAGGATTATTAGTAACTGGAATCGAACTGCCACCAGAGCCAACTCTTTCTAGAATCTTATTCTCTTACGAGATTGATGGGCTAATGCTTGGATTGTTAATTTTTGTAGTTGCCTTGTATATAAAGGGTGTAATTATTTTAAGTAGACGTGGCGTTAAGTGGCCAATTGGTAGGACACTTGCATTTGCAGCTGGAATTAGTGCTGTCGATTTTGCAACTAGCGGTGGTTTAGGTTTGTACTCACACTTTTCATTCTCAGCACATATGTCCGCGCATATGGTAATTGGAATGATTGCACCTATCGGAATAGTTTTAGGGGCACCAATTACTTTAGCGCTTAGGACGCTACCAATTGGCCGAGATACGCAAGAGCGAGGAGTTAGAGGCTCATTTATCGCATTACTGCATTCAAAACTTGGTAGATTTTATACAAACCCAATAGTTGCACTAGCAATATTTGATGGTTCGTTATTTGCACTTTACTTCACGCCACTTTTTGGCAACTTAATGCAAGGCCATACTGGTCACTTTGTTATGTCAATACATTTCCTACTTGCTGGAATATTGTTTTTCCAGATTCTTATTGGAATTGACCCAATGCCACAAAAAGTTCCTCATTTAGTCAAGATAATAATTATTTTTGCAGCAATGAGTATTCATGCATTCTTTTCAATTTCGATCATGTCTGCTTCAACTTTGATTGATGGTGGCTACTTTGCCCAGCTTGAGCGACCTTGGGCAACTGATTTATTGGCTGATCAAAAATTAGGTGGATCAATTGGCTGGGCAATGGGTGAGATACCTATTCTCCTTGCGTTACTAGCCACATTTATTCAGTGGAGTCGAGCAGATAAAAAGGAGGCTAATCGGATAGATCGAGCCTCTGATCGCGCTGCGGCTATGGGTGAAGATGATGAACTGGCTCAATACAACAGGTATTTGTCTGAGTTAAATAAAAAAGACTTAAGAGAATAGAATTATCCCATGTCGACTAACTCAGATATGCCTGCATTATTTGGTCAGGAGTATCAGGATCTAAGAGAAAGCGTTGCCGCACTTTCGGCAAAGAAAATTGCACCTCATGCTCAAGATGTTGATGAGAAATCACGTTACCCGCAAGAAGCAGCTGATGCTTTGCAATCTGCTGGTTTAGCAGCAGCTCATGTTCCAACAGAATTTGGTGGACAAGGTGCAGATGCGTTGGCGGCAGTAATAATTATTGAAGAGGTAGCTAGAGTTTGTGGTTCATCATCATTAATTCCTGCAGTAAACAAATTAGGTTCAGTGCCATTAATGATTGCTGGAAATAATGAACAGAAAAAGAAGTATTTAACTCAATTAGCATCAGGTAAGGGATTTTCATATTGTTTATCTGAATCAGAGGCTGGTTCAGATGCTGCAGCGATGAAGACAAAAGCGGTAAAAGAGGAAAATGATTGGATTTTATCTGGAAGTAAAAAGTGGATTTCAAATGCTGGAGTATCTGAGTTTTACACCGTCTTAGCTAGTACTGATCCAAGTAAGGGTGCAAAAGGTATTTCTGCATTTATCGTTGAAAAATCCGATACTGGAGTTTCATTTGGAGCTCATGAGAAGAAGATGGGCTTTAGAGGTTCACCGACTAGAGAAGTTTATTTTGATAATGTAAAAATTAGTGACGACCGTAGACTTGGTGAGGTCGGTACTGGATTCTCACTTGCAATGAAAACTTTAGACCACACCCGAATTACCATTGCAGCTCAAGCCCTAGGAATTGCTCAAGGTGCATTTGATGTTGCTAAAAAGTACTCACATGAACGCCAACAATTTGGAAAGCCAATATTTGATTTTCAAGCAATTCAATTCATGCTTGCTGATATGGCTATGCAAATTGAAGCAGCTCGCCAATTAACATACGCTGCTGCGGTAAAAAGCGAAAGAGGCGAGAGTGATTTAACCTTTTTCTCTGCTGCTAGTAAATGTTTTGCAACTGATGTTGCTATGAAAGTAACAACCGACGCAGTTCAAATTCTGGGCGGATATGGGTATGTGAGCGATTACCCAGTTGAAAGAATGATGCGGGATGCTAAGTTAACTCAGATTTATGAAGGTACAAATCAAATTCAAAGAATTGTTATGGCTAGAAACTTAGATAATTTAAGTATTTAAAACCGAACAATAATTTCAGGGGTAGCTGCAGCGCTAACCTTTTGATCGTGCGGTTCAAGTGGTAGCGGTTCATTAGTAATTTCACCGTGGTGCAGTAATGCGATCTTCCAAGCCTTACTTTTTTCCAAGACTCGATCATAAGATCCACCGCCTTGGCCTAATCGGTTTCCCTGCCTATCAATATGAAGGGCAGGAACAATGATTACTTCAAAGTTGGTATTTTCTTCTGCAGCACCAGTCGGCTCTTGTATTTTTCCATTCATTCTTAAAGATTCTTGTGAACCATCCCAAATTACCCATTCAATATCGCTATTTTCTTTCAATCTGGGTAGGTAAAGGTTTTTACCTAATTCAAGCAGTGCAGTATTTATATCACCGGTCTTAGGTTCATACCCATACGAGAGATAAGTGGCAATATTTTTTGCACCCTGAATTTCATTAGCTGAAATGATGTGAATCCAACTATCTTCAGTAAATCTATCTACTCGCTCTTTACGAAATCTATTGCGCAGTTGAGATTTATTTTCTCTAATCACCATGGCCCTTACCTTAATTTATACTCAAGGCAAAGTAGGGTTTAGGTATGGATCAGACCGTGCCCGTTGCGCAGATGTATGAACGCTTACTCGAACTAGCCGTACCACTTGCACCATTAGATCTACCACTTTTGGATGCACACGGGGCAACTATGGCCAGTGATCTACTACTTGATGAGAAGGTAGTTATTAAAAGTGGCGCCAAAATTAATTCAACTCAGATTGCCCTAGCTGCCTCCCTTGGGTTAGATCGCCTACCTGCTCGACCGCACCCACGAGTTGTAATAATAAGTGCAGGTGATGATTTAGTAGAGCCCGGAAGTAAGTTGGCAGATGAAGATGATGAATTTGAAAGTAACTCCTGGTTTTTAACTACCTTTGTTCGCGAGGCTGGGGCTCATGCATTTCGAGTTCATACAATTCCTGAAACAAGCGAAGAGCTTAAATTAATTATTGAAGATCAATTAGTACGGTCTGATTTGATTGTAATAAGTGGTGAATCCCAAGATGAATCCTTTGAATTAATAAATTCAGTTTTATCACAATTAGGGGATATAACAACTGTAATTCCTAATTTAGCCGAGAGTGGCAAACATAGTTATGGAACTATTGGTCCAGATAAGACTCCGATAGTTACTTTACCCGGTGATCATATTGGCAATTATCTATCTGCTGAAATCTTTATTCGCCCAATGATATTAAAAATGCTCGCAAACAATGAGATAAAAAGACCAAGTAAAAAAGCTAAGCTAAGTAAATCAGTAAATATTGAAGCAGATAAAGCCAACTATATTCGAGGTAGATTAAAAGATGATGGCAGTGTTGAACCTCTAGAAAATCAGGGATCTATTGCAACACTTTCACTAGCAGATTGCTTAATAACCTTAGGAGAAAAGGATAAGAAAGTAAGTTCTGGTGATTTAGTTAATATTATTATGATTGATTAGGAAAATTTGAAGACTTTAATTGACCACGAGTTATTGCTAAAGCCAATAAAATTTAGGGATAAGAGTAAGTGGGATGAAGTTAGAGCAATAAACCAAGAGTGGTTATCACCTTGGGAGGCAACTAGGCCATTAATAGATCGTAAATCTCCGCTTCCTTCTTATTATGGAATGGTTATGCAACTAAACAAGGAAATGAGAGCGATGCGATCAGTTTCTTTAGGGATTTGGTTAAAGGAAAACAAAAACTTACAGCTAATCGGTCAGATCACATTAGGTGGAATCATTTTTGGCGCTATGCGAGGTGCGCATATTGGTTATTGGATTGATCAGAGATATTCAAATAGAGGGTATACAACCAGAGCCGTTAAGTTACTTACTAAATTTGGGTTTGAACAACTAAAGCTTCACCGTATTGAGATTAATTTACGACCTGAGAATGAACCATCCAAAAAGGTTGCATTAAAAGCTGGATATTTATTAGAGGGCTCTCGTAATAAGTATCTTCATATTGCAGGTGACTGGCGAGATCACATAACTTTTGTTAGAGAGAACCCAGAAGTTAAATAAAATATAAATAGGACATACCCACCTAATTGCCATAAAATCCTCAACCTGACATTTATTGTTGTCCTTTATGGGTTCAGGATTTATCTACTTGGTCATTATTGGCATGTGGGCTGCCTATTTCTTGCCGCAATGGATAAGTAGACATGAAGATACCTCAGGAAAAGCAATTGAACGATACAAAAATGCAATGCAGGTAGTTGCTGAAAATAATAAGAGTATTAAGCATGAAGTTAAAATTGAAGAGAAGAATAAGATATTTCTTCGGCGAAGATTAATTTTTAGTTCACTATTTTCTATTTACTTTTTATCAAATATTTTTGCAGTTCTAGGATTATTAGCATTTAGTACAACAATGATTCCGCTGACAGCGATACTTATCTACACTATAAATGTTCGAAAACAAGTTGTTGCATCACAATTACGAGCTAGAAGATTGGCAGCACTTGAAAAGATAACAAATACTAAAATACCTTCTATAGATATTACGGAAATAAAGAAAGAAAAAGTATCAACAGAGCATTGGGTGCCGTTCTCGGAGCGACCAGAGATAACTGGTGTAATAGTTGTACCAAAAGATCGTAAAGGGTGGCAGCCAACTAAAGTACCTAAACCGGTTTATACGACTGCACCAAAAGCAATACCAAGTAAAAGAATTATTGATCTTACAACTACAGGTCAGTGGAGTGCAGAACAAGAAAGAGTTAGGGCGTTATCCGGTCGCGATGATGATTTGTTTGATCAGTCTCTGATACCTGAAATAATTGAAGAGGATAGAGCAGTAAACGAGTAGTTAGATCCAGCTTTCAAACCACATTCTAGATAGCCATTGGGAATAAGGAATACTAATTCCTAGATAAATTGGTAAAAAGTAGATGAAGTTTATAGCTACTAATATTACAAAGGAAGTAATATATTTTTTGTATATCGCACTATTTAATAGCTGATTAAAGCAATAAATAAGTGCAAGTATTAAAAATGGAAGAATGCTAATTGAATAAAAATAGAATGTTGTTCTACTTTGAATAAAGAACCAAGGCAGATAAGTGCCTGCAAATCCAATTAAAATTATTGCTGCTACCCGCTCTAATTTAGTCACTAAAAATCCAAAAGTAATCGCAACTGCAAAAATACTTATCCACCAAAGTAACGGTGTCCCAATAGCCAAGATTTCCTGTGCACACTTTTCTGCACCACAATCACTAGAGCTTTCATAATAAAATGAGGTTGGTCTTCCAAGAACCAACCAGCTCCATGGATTTGCCTGGTAGGCATGTTTATCATCTAGGCCTTGGTGAAAATCTAAAATTTGTAAGTGGTAGTTCCAAAGTGAGGCAAAGACATTAGATTCAGATTGCCTAGCCCAACCCTGGCTGCTGAATATCCAGCCGCTCCATGAGGCAAAATATATTGAAATTGGCAGTAGCGTGAACTGACTTATTACCTTATATAAGTTTCTAAAAGTAACTTTGTTGTAAACAACTACAAATAATATGACTAAAGGAATCAAGAAAGCTGCGCTCCACTTTATTGATAATGCTAAACCAATTGCAGATCCACTTAACCAGAGATTATTTATAATTAAGAAGTAAATAGAGAGTAAAATGAAAAACATAAGAAAAATATCTAATAAAGCTACTCTTGACATCACAAGATTTAATCCATCAAAAGCCATAAGTAGTGCTGCAGTAATACTTAAAAATTCGGAGTTAAAAAGTTTCTTAACTATTAAATAAATCAATAGAATTGAAAGTGTTCCAAAAATTGCGGAAGCAAATCGCCACCCGAATTCTTCGTTACCAAACAACCTAATTCCAATTGCAATTAGCCACTTACCAAAAGGAGGATGAACTACAAACTCTGCTTGGCCTTGTTCATCTAACTCAACAGCTGATGAAAGTAGTGAGTTAGCATTTTTAGCGTAATAAACTTCGTCAAAAACATATCCAGTAGGCAAACTAAGCCGCCAGAGCCTTATCGATAGAGCAAAAGTCAGTATTGCAGCAATCGGCCATGCTCGAAGGAGTCGATCCATACTCATGGGAACAGCCTAGGACCTACTGAAAGCAACTTCGAAAATAACCTGAGAGAATTGTCAGATGTTAATTTTGGCCTGCCTACCTATCGGGGATG
>WLMP01000024.1 GCA_009700155.1 Actinomycetota bacterium | reverse complement strand
GACTCATTTGATGAGATAAAGCGCGTTTCAAGTATTGCAAAAAGCTCTAAGAAGGTTCAAAAAGTTTATTTGAGATTAACTCCTGGAGTAGAAGTACATACACATGAGTTTATTTCGACTGCCCATGAGGATGTTAAATTTGGATTCTCTATTGCATCTGGCAGCGCAAACGATGCGATTGATAAATGCATGAATGAAAGTAGTTTAGAGTTAGCCGGTATTCACTGTCATATAGGTTCACAGATTTTTGAAGTCGATGGATTTATTACTGCAGCTCAACGTTTACTCGAGGTGCTTGCATCATTTAAGAATAAGTATGGAAAAGAGTTGGCGGAGTTAAATATTGGTGGT
The DNA here is from genome assembly GCA_009700155.1 of Actinomycetota bacterium. Taxonomy (GTDB): domain Bacteria; phylum Actinomycetota; class Actinomycetes; order Nanopelagicales; family Nanopelagicaceae; genus Nanopelagicus. Next base: position 10,598 of record WLMP01000024.1, on the reverse strand, counting down.
GGCTATGGAATTGCCTACACTCGTGATGAAGTTGCTATATCTCCTGAGCTTGTAATCCCGGCAGTTGCAAAAATCATAAAATCTGAATGTCAAAGATTGAAAATTTCTATTCCTAAGATATCTATTGAGCCAGGCCGAGCAATTGTTGGTCCGACCACAACAACTATCTATGAAGTGGGCACCAGTAAAGATGTAACTTTAGAGGATGGATCAATTCGTAGATACATTTCTGTTGATGGCGGCATGAGTGACAATATTCGGCCAGCTTTGTATGGCGCGACTTACTCTGCTTATTTAGCAAATAGAACTTCAACTGCAAATATAATTAAAACAAGAGTGGTTGGAAAGCACTGTGAATCAGGTGATGTTTTGATTTCCAATATTGATTTACCAGATGATATTAAATCTGGTGATTTATTAGCTACACCCGCAACAGGTGCATATGGCAGAAGCATGGCAAGTAATTACAACCATATCCCAAGGCCAGCTGTAGTTTCAGTCCAAAAAGGTAGTGCCAAATTGATTCTCCGCCGGGAAAATGAGCAGGATCTGCTCAATTTGGATGTAGATCAAGCGCCACGGCAACTGTCATAAGTTTGAGATACTTCACTCTATGAAAACTCTAAAAGTAGGCATGCTTGGTTGTGGGGTTGTTGGGCTGCAAATAGCTCGATTACTAATCGACAATAAGAATGATCTATCTTCTAGAGCTGGTGCAAATTTAGAACTAGTAAAGATTTCAGTCAGAGATATAAAGTCAAAGCGAGAGGGAATTCCAAGTAATTTACTTACAACAGATTCAAATTCAATAGTTTCTGATCCAGATATAGATTTGATAATAGAAGTAATTGGTGGAATAGATCCTGCTAAAGATTTAATTTTAACCGCTATAAGTAATGGTAAATCAGTTGTTACTGCCAATAAAGCATTATTAGCTAAACATGGTGCTCAACTATATGCAGCAGCCGATAAAGCTAATGTTGATTTGTATTATGAAGCAGCAGTTGCTGGTGCTATTCCAATACTGCGCCCACTTAGAGAGTCCCTAGTTGGCGATCATGTACTTCGAGTGATGGGAATAGTCAACGGCACAACAAATTACATACTTACAAAAATGGATGAGAATGGAACAGCATTCTCTGATGCCTTAAAGCAAGCGCAAGATTTGGGATTTGCTGAGTCTGATCCAACTGCTGATGTTGAAGGAATTGATGCTGCAGCAAAAGCTGCAATATTAGCTAGCTTGGCATTTCATTCCAGAGTTACAGATTCTGATGTTTACCGAGAAGGTATTTCAAAAGTTACTGCTACAGATGTAAAGGTGGCTAAAGCAGTTGATATGGTTATTAAGTTATTAGCAATTGCAGAATTAACTTCCGATGGCAGTATTTCAGTACGTGTTCACCCAGCATTGATATCACGCGATCACCCACTTGCTTCAGTAAGAGATTCATTTAATGCAGTATTTGTGGAAGCACAAGCTGCTGGACAAATGATGTTTTATGGCAGAGGAGCAGGCGGTGAACCAACTGCAAGTGCAATTCTTGGTGATTTAGTTGCAGTTGCAAGGCATAAAGTTTCAGGTGGATTAGGGCCAAAGGAGAGCGATTACGCCGATCTCAAGATTGCTCCGATCGGTCAGACCAATACAAGGTATTTAATAAGATTAAATGTTGCAGATAAACCAGGTGTTTTAGAGTCAGTTGCTCATGTTTTTGCCTCACACCAAGTTTCAATTCAAACTGTTCGTCAAACTGGGGCTGGAGATAAGGCAGAATTAATCGTTATGACACATAGTTCAAAAGAATCTGCACTTAGTGCAACTGTAAAGGACCTTGGCAAGCTAGCTGCGGTAACTGATGTTGCTAGTGTTTTAAGAGTCGAAGGTATCAATTAATGGCACTAGGAAATCTTTTTGGAAAAAAATCAGGAGCTCACCAATGGCGGGGTGTTATTAATGAGTACAGAAGTTGGCTACCTGTCACTGACCAAACGCCAATAATTTCATTGTGCGAGGGTGGAACTCCACTTGTACATGCCGAGTATTTCTCGAAGTTGTTAGGTAATGAGGTTTGGTTAAAAGTTGAAGGCGTAAATCCAACCGGTTCATTTAAAGACCGTGGTATGACAATGGCAATATCAAAAGCTGCAGAAGAGGGTGCTAAGGCAGTTGTTTGCGCATCAACTGGTAATACAAGTGCTAGCGCTGCGGCGTATGCTACAAAAGCTGGAATGAAGCCAGTTGTGTTAGTCCCACAAGGAAAAATTGCTATGGGTAAATTAGCTCAAGCAATTGCTCACGGTGCGGTTCTACTGCAAGTAAAAGGTAATTTTGATGATTGCTTAACTTTAGCTAAGGATTTATCTGAAAATTATCCAGTTTCTTTAGTGAACTCAGTTAACCCATTTAGAATTGAAGGACAAAAGACTGCAGCTTTCGAAGTTGTTGATATGTTAAAAACTGCGCCAGATATTCATGTATTACCAGTTGGAAATGCTGGAAATATAACTGCATACTGGAAGGGTTATCAGGAGTATAAGAAAGCAGGATTAGCTAGAAGTTTGCCGATGATGTGGGGGTTTCAAGCAGCCGGTGCTGCTCCAATTGTTAAGAATAAAATAGTAAAAAATCCTGAAACTATTGCAACTGCAATTCGAATTGGAAATCCAGCCTCATGGGATCAAGCTGTTGCAGCACAAGTAGGATCTAAAGGATTAATTGATTCAGTAACTGATAAAGAAATATTAAATGCTTACAGATTAGTAGCTGCTAAAGAGGGTGTATTTATTGAACCTTCTAGTGCTGCAGGTTTAGCAGGTTTGATTAAAAAGAAGGAGCAAAGAAAACTTCCTAAAGGCCAGATTATTGTTGTGACTGTAACCGGAAATGGCCTAAAAGATGTTCAGTGGATTTTAAACTCTGCTGGAAAGCCAGTTGTGATTCCAGTTGATTTAAAGCGAGCTGCAAAAGTGATTGGTCTTAAGTAGTGGCAATTCGCAAAGTAAATAGCGGTCTAACTTTTAAAGCGACTATGGCACAGATAAGTGTGCCAGCAAGTAGTGCAAACATCGGTCCTGGTTTTGATTTCTTTGGATTAGCACTAGAGCTACGCGATCGATACGCCGCACAAGTTTTAGATGAACCTAATTTTGATGTTGATGTAAGTGGTGAAGGTGCTGATGAGGTTAAAAAAGATTCAAAGAATTTAGTTATTAAGTCAATGCTTCGGGGATTTGAACACATGGGAGCTAAACCAAGAGGTATTGCATTAAGAGCATTAAATGTAATTCCGCATGGTAGAGGCCTGGGCTCATCTGCTAGTGCGATTGTAGGAGGCTTAGCACTTGCTAGGTCATTAGTTTTAACCGGTGAGCAGTATATGAGTGATGATGATTTGATAACTCTGGCCACTGAATTAGAGGGCCATCCAGATAATGTTGCAGCTGCATTTTATGGTGGTGCAACTATTGCTTGGATTGAGAAATCTACTGATCCAACTGGTGAGAGTAAAAATATTGGAAGAGCAGTTAGCTTAAAAGTTGATGATCGAATTAAGGCACTTCTTTTAATTCCAGATAATCAACTAGCAACAGCAAAAGCTCGTAAGTTATTACCTGAAAACATTTCTCATCAAGACGCGGTACTTAACTCATCACGTTCGGCATTACTTGTTCACGCACTTGCTGAGCGCCCAGACCTACTATTTACTGCAACACAAGATTTACTCCACCAGAGCTATCGTGAATCTGCAATGCCAAAGACAATCGCGCTGGTAGAAAAACTAAGAGGAGCAGGGCTTGCAGCAGTAGTTTCAGGTGCTGGTCCATCAGTTATGGTGCTTTATACAAATAGTGAAGATGAGATTGACCAAATTCCAGCCCTTGCCCCAGGCTTTACCGCGATGAAGCTAGCTATCGCAAAAACTGGAGCGCAATAGCGACTTTTCACAATATCTACCCGATGTGGTAGATTATTGCCTGTCGGAAAGTGCGACAGAAAAAATCCCAAAAAATCCCATAAATAAATAATTTTTTGCGGGTGACTCACATACGGTAAAAAAATCAGAAAGAATGGCAATAAATTTATGGCAGACAAGAAAAAAACTACTCGCGCAGATGCGGTCGAGTTAGTGGATATGGCATTAGGCGATCTTAAGAAAGTTGCCGGGCAGCTAGGTATTGAAAATGCCGCCACTCTAAAGAAAGCAGATTTAGTCCAATCTATTGGCGATCTGCAAGCGGCTAATCGTGAAGCTGCTAAAAATGAACGAGAGGCTCGTCGTATGGAACGACAGAATAATAGGAACAATAGAAATAATAATTCTGAAGCTGAAGGTAGTGACTCCGGAGTAGATAACTCTGTTAGCAACTCAAGTAATTCTTCTAATAGCTACTCTGATTCAGATCGGGGAGAGAACAGACGCTTTGGTGGTAGAGATAATCGACGTGATCGCGGACGTGACCGTGGGAATCGAGATCGCAATCGTGACCGAGGACATCGTGAAGAACGCGAAATAGTAATTGGACCAGATGATGTATTACTGCCAGTAGGTGGCCTATTAGATATTTTAGATAGCTATGCATTTATCAGAACCGGTGGATACCTACCATCACCAAATGATGTTTATGTTTCCTTACAGCAAGTAAGAAAATATAGTCTTCGTAAGGGTGATGTAATTACTGGCTCTGTCCGTGAACCTAAAGAGGGTGAAAGAAAAGAAAAATTTAATGCATTGGTTAAAGTTGAAACTATTAATGGTGTTGAACCTGAAAACACAAAAGAGCGCGTTGATTTCTCAAAATTAGTTCCACTTTATCCGCAAGAGCGTCTACGTCTTGAGACTGAACCAAACATATTGACTACTCGAATCATTGATTTGATTTCACCAATTGGTAAAGGCCAAAGAGGTCTAATTGTTTCACCACCTAAGGCTGGTAAGACAATGGTGTTACAAGCAATTGCAAATGCGATTACAACAAATAATCCTGAGTGTCATTTAATGGTTGTATTAGTAGATGAGCGCCCTGAAGAGGTAACTGATATGCAAAGGTCAGTAAAGGGTGAAGTTATTGCATCAACATTTGATCGCCCAGCTGATGACCACACAACCGTTGCTGAGTTAGCAATTGAGCGCGCCAAGCGTTTAGTGGAGTTAGGTCATGACGTAGTTGTGTTATTAGATTCAATTACTCGTTTAGGTCGTGCCTATAACATTGCAGCACCAGCATCTGGACGAATTCTCTCTGGTGGTGTTGATTCTGCAGCACTTTATCCGCCAAAGAAGTTTTTTGGTGCCGCACGTAATATTGAAAACGGCGGTTCATTAACTATCTTGGCAACTGCGCTAATTGATACTGGATCAAAGATGGATGAAGTTATTTTCGAAGAGTTCAAAGGAACTGGAAATATGGAGCTTATTCTCAATCGTAAGTTTGCAGATAAGCGAATCTTCCCAGCAGTAGATGTTGTTGCCTCTGGTACTAGAAAAGAAGAAATTCTTATGGGTACTGAAGAGTTAAGTATTGTCTGGCGTTTGCGTCGAGTACTACACGCACTTGAGCCACAACAAGCTCTTGAGTTATTACTTGAGAAGATGAAAGGTACCAAGTCAAATGTTGAATTCTTACTTCAGATTCAAAAGACAACAACTGGTGGCGATTCACCAAGTGGTAGCGGATCTGCAAATAAGGAAAATAGCGAGGCTTAATAAGCGTAAATTTTGACCGCTTAGCAAGTCCAGTTATTCTTACACCCCTCTAGTACTTCACTAGTCCTACTGGTTCACAAGTTTTCAAACGAAGATTTGATCCAGTAATAATCAAGGAGAAATATGAAGAACGAGATTCATCCACAGTATGTAGAGACCAAAGTTACTTGTGGTTGCGGTGAAGTTTTCACTACCCGCAGCACAAAAGAGAATGGTTCAATCTACGTTGAAGTTTGTTCAGTATGTCACCCGTTCTACACAGGCAAGCAAAGAATTCTTGATACCGGTGGCCGCGTAGCTAAGTTCCAAGAGCGATTCGGAAAGGCCGATAAAACCGGCACTAAGTAGTTTTCCTTAAGAGAGCACACCTAACATCAAAAGATGTTGTGTGCTCTCTTTTTTAATTCATTTTATATTAGGAAGGGAGGTTGTAAATGGAACGGTTTGCAAAAGTCAATGAGCTACTAACTGAGTATGAATCATTAGAAGCTCAAATGGCAGATCCAGCGATTCATGCTGATCAAAACAAGGCTAGATCTTTAGGCAAGCGATATGCCCATCTTGGTCCAGTTATTGCTGGATACCGCGCTTATAAATTAGCTGAAGATGATTTTAATGCCGGTAAAGAGTTGGCCGAGTCTGATCCTGCTTTTGCAACTGAACTTGCTGCTTTAGAAAAAAGTAAAGATGAAGCTGCTGAGTTACTTGAAGAATTATTGCTTCCTAGAGATCCAAATGATGATCGCGATGTAATTATGGAAATTAAAGCTGGAGCTGGTGGCGATGAATCAGCTATTTTTGCAGGCGATCTTTTTAGAATGTACTCTCGATATGCTGAAAAACAAGGTTGGAAAATTGAAGTTATTGATACCACTCCCAGTGATATGGGTGGATACAAAGATATGTCGGTAGCAATTAAATCAAAGGGTGTAGCCAAACCAGGGCAAACTCCTTACGCCAAATTAAAGTTTGAGGGCGGAGTTCATAGAGTCCAACGGGTACCAGAGACTGAATCACAAGGAAGAATTCACACCTCTGCAGCTGGAGTTTTAATTTTGCCAGAAGCTGAAGAGATTGATGTGGATATAAATATGAATGATCTTAGAATCGATGTATACCGTTCATCTGGTCCCGGCGGACAAAGCGTTAACACAACCGACTCAGCAGTACGTATTACCCATGTACCAACTGGAATTGTGGTTTCTTGTCAAAATGAAAAGAGCCAATTACAAAATAAGGAATCAGCTCTTCGTATTTTGCGCGCCCGCATGCTTGCTGCCGCCCAAGAAGAGGCGGAACGAATAGCATCCGCTGAGCGAAAGAATCAAGTAAGAACTGTAGATAGAAGCGAGCGAATTAGAACTTACAATTTTCCAGAAAATAGATTGAGTGATCATCGCGTGAATTACAAAGCTAATAATTTAGACGCGGTTATGAACGGTGATTTGGAGGCCGTAATCCAATCATTACTCGATGCTGATCGAACTGCAAAACTAACAGCAGGTAACTCTTGAAAGAGTTGCTAAGAGCAGCATTTACTCAATTTGAAAAAAACAAAATTCCACTAGTTGATGCTGAAATACTTTTAGCGCATTTACTGGGAGTCTCACGTAAAGAAATACATAGCCAGGGATTAGATATACCATCTGAGCAATTGCAGAAAATTACTGATGAATACAACGATTTAATTAACCAACGTTTACTTGGACGCCCTGTTCAATATATAACTGGTAGTGCACCATTTCGATACCTTGATTTAGAAGTTGGTGAAGGAGTCTTAATTCCAAGACCAGAGACTGAGCTACTTGTGGATCGGGCAATTGGTTTTTTAAGTTCAGCACCAGATAAAGACTTAGCAAAGAGTGTGGTTGATCTTGGTGCAGGAAGCGGAGCGATATCAATAGCGATTGCGTCTGAGGCTACTTTAAAGAGTTTAAAGGTTTCAGTGATTGCTGTAGAAAAATCGGCTTTAGCAGCAGAATGGTTAAATAAGAATATTGCAAAATATGATTTGCCTATCCGAGTTGTAGTTGAAGATGTACAGACAGCTCTTGATGGTGTGAAAGCAGATTTAGTAGTTGCTAACCCCCCTTATATTCCAGATGATGAGCAGTTACCAAAAGAGGTTGAGAATTTTGAACCAGAAGTTGCATTACGTGGTGGAAAAGTAGATGGAATGCAAGTACCAAAGTTGTTTATTGAAGCAGCAGCAAGATTATTAAAGCCAGATGGAATTTTGATTATGGAGCATCATGAAAATCAGAGTGAGTTAATAAAACAAGGACTAAAAGAAGAATTTAGATTGCCTCAAACCCATGCTGACTTAACTGGTAGAGATAGATTTACCAGCGCCAGAAGAAGATAATCAAAATGGCCGAACGAATAAGATCCTTCACTGCAGATCCAGTAAAACTTGATGAAGCTGTTGCTTTAGCTGTTAGATATTTAAATGCTGGTCAGGTAGTAATAGTTGCTGCTGAAATTGGTTATGTATACCTTGCAGATGCATTTGATGCTGATGCTGTTAAAACTATCCATATCTTAAGAGGTGATAGTGCAGGAGTTGCAGCACAAGTGTTTATTAAAAATAGTGGAGTGCTAGCAGGAATTGCAGCACCGCTTACACCATTACAAAATAATGTCTTAGCTAGATTTTGGCCAGGCTTGCTTTCAGTAACTTTAAAATCTCAAGCTGGAGTTAATTGGAATCTTGGCGATGAGCGAAGATTAGGGTTGATAAATGTTCGAGTTCCAAATAGAGAATTCTTAGGTAAGGTTTTGGAAAAAACTGGCCCACTTGCCACTGCATCAATTGCTTTCGCTGGAAAACCAGCCATTATAGATTTATCAGAAATCATTATCCGAGAGGGAGATGTCGGGGCAGTATTTGATGAAGGCGTATTAGAAGTTGGCGTGCCGACCACAATACTTAACTTTTCTGAGAATGAGATCACACTCATGCGCGAAGGTGCAGTGACCATTTCTCAATTACAACCATTAATTCCTTCTATTTCGACAGTGAACCTTTAGGCTAAGCCCATGGCTAGAAGCGAAAAATATTATGGACCTGATTTTAATTCCCTAGAACGACAAGATCCCGAGATTGCCGCTGTTGTAATCTCAGAGTTAGAGCGCCAACGTCATGATTTGCAATTAATTGCAAGTGAGAATTTCACATCTTCTGCTGTATTAGCAACGATGGGTTCAACTCTATCTAACAAGTATGCCGAAGGTTATCCTGGAAAAAGATACTACGGTGGTTGTGAAGAGGTAGATAAGGTTGAAGTAATTGGAATTCAAAGAGCTAAAGAACTATTTGGCGCCGAGCACGCAAATTTGCAGCCACACTCTGGTGCTAGTGCAAATGTTGCTGTCTACCAAGCATTTACTAAACCAGGAGATACCGTGCTTGCTATGTCACTGCCACACGGTGGTCATTTAACTCATGGATCAAAAGTAAACTTTTCTGGTAAATGGTTTAATGTAGTTTCATACGGTGTGCGCCAAGATAATGAATTGATTGATTACGATCAATTACGAGATCTTGCTATTGAACATAAACCAAAGATGATTTGCTCTGGTGCAACTGCATACCCAAGCTTGATTGATTTTGAAAAAGTACGACAAATTTGTGATGAAGTTGGAGCAATAATGTGGGTTGATGCGGCTCACTTTATTGGTTTAGTTGCAGGTAAAGCTATTCCATCACCTGTGCCATATGCGGATGTAGTTTCATTTACTACTCATAAAGTTTTACGTGGACCACGTGGTGGAATGATCCTTTCTAAAGAAAAACATGCTGCCGCAGTAGATAAGGCAGTATTTCCAGGAATTCAAGGTGGACCAATTATGAGTGCGGTTGCTGGTAAGGCTGTCGTACTAAAAGAGTGTGCAACCCCTGCATATCAAGAGTATGCAAAGAAAGTTATTGAAAACTGCAAAGCACTTGCTAATGATTTACAAAGTGAGGGAATGCGCGCAGTCTCTGGCGGTACCCAGACTCACTTAGCCTTAATTGATATTAGATCTACTGGAGTTAACGGAAAAGTTGCCGATGAAAGATGTGGAAAGTCCGGAATATCTTTGAATAAGAATTCAATTCCTTTTGATCCTGAAAGTCCAGCAGTTACAAGCGGTATAAGAGTTGGAACTGCAGCCATTACAACTCAGGGTATGGGCAAAGATGAGATGAAAGTTATTGCTGGATTAATAGCACGAGCGATTAAGGATGGCGATGATGAAAGCAAGGCTAAAGAGATTAAGTCTGAAATTCATCAATTGACTAAGAAGTTTTCAGTATATCCAGAGCCTAGTGTCTAAAGAGATCTAGATGCGCGAGTACCTCGTCACTGTTTTGCTTGCAGCAATAATCACTTACCTAATTACTCCTTTAGTTCGTGATCTAGCTATTAAATCTGGCGCAGTTGCAGCAATTAGATCTAGAGATGTTCATATAGAGCCAACTCCAAGATGGGGAGGGCTGGCAATGTGGTTTGCAATGGCTATTACTTTAGTGATTGCAAATTATTTGCCACTTATAAATAAGTCCTTTGGTCGTGAAACCATTGGAATATTTCTAAGCGGTACATTTATTTTATTTCTAGGAATGCTAGATGACAGATTTGATCTTGATCCAATTACAAAATTCGCCGGACAGGCACTTTCAGCTGGAATATTACTGATCTATGGAATTCAGATCTTATGGTTACCAATTAACGGTATTACAACCTTGCCTACCAATATTGGACAGGTACTAACTGTCTTATTTGTAATGGTAGTTATAAATGCCATTAACTTTGTAGATGGATTAGATGGATTAGCAACTGGAATCGTACTAATTTGTGCTGCTTCATTTTTTGCCTTTTCATACTTATTAGCAGTTGTTAATGG
>WLMP01000023.1 GCA_009700155.1 Actinomycetota bacterium | reverse complement strand
GCTCGCTATACCGGTGCAGATTGCAAAAGATGCCGTCGCGAAAAAGTAAAGCTCTTCCTTAAGGGCTCAAAGTGTGATGGTCCAAAGTGTCCAATTGAGTCACGTCCATATCCACCAGGACAACATGGCCGTGCTCGCTCTAAGGATTCTGAGTATTTATTACAGATGCGTGAGAAGCAGAAATGCGCTCGCATTTATGGAATTTTGGAAAGACAGTTCCGTGGATATTACGAAGAGGCTAACCGCTTACAAGGTAAGACTGGTGAAAACCTTTTGGTACTACTTGAAACTCGTTTAGACAATGTTGTCTTTCGCGCTGGCTTTGCTAAGAGCCGAGATATGGCACGCCAATTAGTGCGCCATGGTCACTTCTTAGTTAATGGCAAGAGCGTAAACATTCCATCATTCCGAGTCACACCTATGGATGTAATTGATGTAGTTCCAGCATCCCTGGACACCACACCATTTATTGTCGCAAGTGCTGAACTTGGCGAGAAGAGTGTTCCAGCATGGATGGAAGTTGTTGGATCAAAGATGAGAATCTTGGTTCATTCAATTCCAACCCGCCCAGTTATTGATACTCAAGTACAAGAGCAACTAATTGTTGAGCTTTACTCCAAGTAATCATTAATAAAGAAGTACAGATTTACCAGCAGTAAAACTTAATATCGAAATAACCAACCGGAAGATCAAATAGAGGGTCTTCCAGAACATACGGAGGAACACAGTGCTGATTGCACAACGCCCCATCCTCACTGAGGAAGTAGTAAGCGATTACCGTTCACGGTTCATAATTGAGCCACTAGAACCTGGTTTTGGCTACACCCTTGGTAACTCAATTCGTCGCACATTACTCTCTTCAATTCCAGGTGCAGCTGTTACTGGAATCAGAGTAAATGGTGCTCTACACGAATTTACAACATTAGAAGGTGTGAAAGAGGATCTAACTGAGATCGTTTTAAACATCAAAAACCTAGTTTTATCATCAGATAATGATGAACCATCACTTCTTTACATCCGTAAAAATGGTGAAGGTGTAGTAACTGGTGCAGATGTTGCAGCTCCAGCGGGAGTTCAAGTACACAACCCAGAGCTTCACATCGCAACCCTTAACTCAAAGGCAAACCTTGAAATTGAGTTAACTGTCGAGCGTGGACGTGGATACATTACTGCGGTCCAAAACAAGCAAGCAGGTGGTGAGATTGGTCGAATCCCAGTGGATTCAATCTATTCACCAGTGCTTCGAGTTACTTACAAAGTTGAGGCAACTCGTGTTGAACAACGCACTGACTTTGATCGCTTGGTAGTTGATGTTGAGACTAAGAGATCTATGAAGCCAGCCGATGCAATGGCATCAGCCGGTAAGACATTAGTTGAGCTATTCGGTCTTGCTCGTGAGTTAAATACCAACGCAGAAGGTATTGAGATGGGACCTTCCGTTCAAGATGCAGCATTAGCTGCAGATATGGCACTTCCTATTGAAGATCTTGAATTAACTGTGCGTTCTTATAACTGCTTAAAGCGCGAAGGAATCCACACAGTTGGTGAATTACTTTCACGATCTGAGGCAGATTTAATGGATATTCGTAATTTCGGTTCTAAGTCAATTGATGAAGTTAAAGCCAAATTACAATCAATGGGCATGCAACTTAAGGACAGTCCTGCCGGATTTGATCCAACAAAGCATGCAAACTACGGAAGCAACGTTGACGATGAACTTGTCGACGAAGAGGTCTAGGAGAGAATATGCCAAAGCCAAGTAAAGGCCCACGTTTAGGAAGTGGACCAGCACATGAGAAATTATTGCTGGGCACACTTGCAGCTCAACTTTTCGAAAAAGGAAAGTTGACTACAACTGAAGCTAAAGCCAAACGTCTTCGTCCACTAGCTGAGCGATTAATTACTCATGCTAAAAAAGGTGATCTTCCTGCTCGTCGTAGAGTGATGGCAAGAATTTCAAGTAAATCAGTTGTGCACACTTTGTTCACTGACATTGCACAAAGATTTGCATCTCGTGATGGTGGTTACACACGCATAACTAAAATCGGTCCACGCAAAGGTGATAACGCACCTATGGCAGTAATCGAAATGGTTGAAGCTGGTACACCAGTAAAAAAGGTAGCAAAAAAAGCAGCAGCGAAAGCTGAGTAATAACGCAACCTAAATAATTATGACGCTACCCACTCTCAACCCCGAGAGTGGGTTTGCTCGTTTAAGGGTTGATTTAACTTATGACGGAACAAATTTTTCCGGTTGGGCAAAACAACCAAGCCAGCGGACAATTCAAGAAGAGTTTGAAAAATCCCTCTCAACAATTCTAAGAACTTCGGTAGCAACAATTGTTGCTGGAAGAACAGATGCAGGTGTGCATGCAAAACACCAAGTTTTACACACAGATCTTCCTAGTGATACCCCGATAGAGAATTTAACATTTAGATTAAATCAGTTATTGCCCGAAGATATTCGAGTGATAAGTACTAGTTGGGCACCGCCTAATTTTCACGCTCGATTTACACCAGTATCTCGCACTTATCAATACAAGATAATAGATGGTGGCCAAGTAACTGCACCACTTAGTCGCTATGACAGTGTGGAATGGTTTAGAAAATTAGATATAAATTTAATGAATCTTGGATCTAAGTTGTTACTTGGTGAGCATGATTTCTTTGCTTTTTGCAGATTCCGTGAGGGCGGAAGCACTATTAAAAACTTGTTAAAGTTTGAATGGCATCGTGATGAAGAAGGCGTTGTAGTTGGTGAAGTTCAAGCTAATTCTTTCCGGTATAACATGGTTAGAAATTTAGTTGGGGCAGCTGTTTGTGTTGGCGAAGGTAGATTTGAACCAAATTGGATGAAGAAAGTATTAGATGAAAAAATTCGGGTCTCAGATAGCTACGTTTTTCCAGCTAAAGGATTGACCCTAATTTCAATTTTGTATCCCAATCAGGATCAGTATTTAGACAGTTACAACCAACATCTTGCCCAGCAAGAGTTTGATGAGGTTGAAGGCTGATATTTGAGCGGGGAGCAAACTGGTTTTGACCCAAAGCCTCATCTAAAGGTAATCTTCACCTCTGGAAATGACCCGCTTGGGAAAATCCTTAAATTAGAAAGCGAGATGCTCGTGCGCACATTTACACCGAAGGCTGGTGAGATTACCCGTAGTTGGTATCTCATTGATGCTCAAGATGTCGTGCTTGGTCGTCTAGCAACTCATGCTGCAAATCTTTTACGCGGTAAACACAAAACAACATTTGCTCCACATATGGATATGGGTGATTTTGTTGTGATCATTAATGCCGACAAGGTTGCATTAACTGGATCAAAGAGTTCACAAAAATTTGCTCATCAACACTCTGGTTATCCAGGTGGTATGACATCAACTGTTTACTCAGATTTGTTTGAAAAGTTTCCTACTCGTGCAGTAGAGAAGGCAATCAAAGGAATGCTTCCTAAGAACTCCGTTGGTCGCTCAGCTGCAACTAAGTTAAAAGTTTATGCCGGATCTGAGCACCCACATGCAGCACAAAATCCAAAAGTTTTTGAATTCAACCAAGTTTCACAGATAGCAAAGAAGTAATAGGAGCATAATGTCCAACGAGAATTTAGAATCAGTCGAAGAGGATCTACCAACCTCATATAGCTCCAGCACGCCTGCAGCTGCAACCAATCGCAAAGCTATCACCGCACCTGGTGGTGGAGTTGGTCGCCGTAAAGAGGCAGTTGCAAGAGTTCGCCTAGTTCCTGGTTCTGGTCGTTGGGTTGTAAATGGCAAGCCACTTGAAGTTTATTTTCCAAACAAAGTTCACCAACAATCAGTTTCTGAACCATTTAGAACTGTTGGCGCTGAGGGTACATATGATGTTTTTGCTCGTATTAATGGCGGTGGAACTTCAGGACAAGCTGGTGCGCTTCGCTTAGGAGTTGCTCGAGCATTAAATGAAATTGATTCTGATGCAAATCGTCCTTCACTTAAGAAGATTGGCTTCTTAACTCGTGATGCTCGTGTGATTGAGCGTAAGAAGTACGGACTTAAGAAAGCTCGTAAGCGCTCTCAATACAGCAAGCGTTAATTCAAACTCTCTTAAAATAATTATGGCCCTCTTCGGCACCGATGGTGTTCGAGGCGTTGCAAATGTTGATTTAACAGCCGAACTTGCAGTTGATTTAGCAATTGCTGCTGCACATGTCTTGGGTGAAATTGGAGTATTTGTAGGTCATAGACCAAAAGCAATTGTTGGCCAAGATTCTCGTGCATCTTGTGATTTTTTAGAGGCCGCAGTTGTTGCTGGATTAACAAGCGCTGGAGTTGATGTATATCGAGTCGGAGTACTTCCAACACCAGCAGTTGCCTTCTTAGTTAATGAAAGTGGCGCAGATCTTGGAGTAATGATTAGTGCATCTCACAATCCAATGCCAGATAATGGAATCAAGTTCTTTGCTAAGGGTGGAGATAAATTAGCCGATTCAGTTGAAGCACAAATTGAAGCAAGACTTGGCGAGCCATGGGATAGGCCAGTTGGCTTAAATGTGGGAAGAATAATTGAGGACTCAGGGGCTAAAGATCGCTACATTTCATACTTATTAGCAACAGTTAAAAGTAAATTAACGGGTCTTAAAGTTGTAGTTGATTGCGCTAACGGTGCTGCATCTTACGTAGCGCCAATAGCTTATGAAAAAGCTGGTGCGAGCACTGTTGCTATTTCTGCATCACCAACTGGCTGGAATATAAATGATAATTGTGGATCAACGCATTTAGATAACTTGATTAAGCAAGTAGTTTCCTCAGGATCAGATATAGGAATAGCACATGATGGCGATGCTGATCGCTGTCTTTTGGTGGCAAAAAACGGGAAAGTTATTGATGGGGATTTAATACTAAATATTTTAGCTAGAGAGTGGCTAGCTCAAGGAAAACTTAACAAAAATACTGTTGTTGGCACAGTTATGAGTAATTTAGGTTTCATTAAATCCATGGAATCAACTGGGATATCTGTATTGAAAACTGCCGTTGGTGATCGATATGTTTTGGAAAAAATGCTAGAACAGGATCTTAATTTGGGTGGTGAACAATCTGGCCACATAATTATGCGTGATTTTTCAAACACAGGAGATGGCCTACTAACAGCATTACAGATTATGCAAGTGATGGTAAATTCACAGAAATCTTTAAGTGATTTAGCCTCCAGTATGAGTCAGTACCCACAGATACTTATAAACGTTAAAGATGTTAAAAAAGATAAGTTAGAAACTTCAGAAAAGATCAAAAGTGCAATACTTACTGCAGAGCAACAACTGGCAGAAAAGGGTAGAGTTTTAGTAAGAGCATCAGGTACAGAAGCACTAGTTCGTGTAATGGTTGAAGCAAATGAATTGGAATTAGCGCAAAAAATCGCTGATTCATTGGCGCAACTAGTAAGATTAGAGCTTAAGTAAAGGGAGTATTAAATGTGCGGCATTATTGGCTACACCGGAAAAGATTCCGCACTTACTCCAGTAATTGAGGGGCTCCGCCGACTTGAATACCGTGGCTACGATTCAGCAGGCATAGCTATCCCTGTTGAAATTGGTAAGCCATTATTTGTTGAAAAAAGATCAGGAAAATTAAAGAACTTAGAAGATGCACTTGGTGATACGCCAAAATCAAAGAGTGGAATAGGTCATACTCGTTGGGCAACACATGGTGGACCAACAGATACTAATGCGCACCCACATTTAGATAATGAAGGAAAACTTGCCTTAATCCATAACGGCATAATTGAAAATTATGAACAGCTTCGAGCTGAATTAGAAAAAAAGGGGCATAAGTTTAAATCAGAAACTGATACTGAATCTGTAGTTCACTTATTAAGTGATGCTAGAAAAGAAAATAATGGTGATCTTGCTGCAGCAATGCGTCAGGTTTGCAAACAATTAAAAGGCTCATTTACATTACTTGCAATTCATGCTGACAAACCAACTCATATTGTTGGTTCCAGGCGCAATTCACCGCTAGTTGTTGGTATTGGAACTGGAGAAAATTTCCTAGCATCTGATGTTGCTGCTTTCATTTCATACACTAAGAAAGCTCTAGAACTAGGCCAAGACCAAGTTGTCGAGATAACACCAGATTCAATTGAAGTTACTGATTTAACCGGGCAAAAAATATCTGGAAAAGAATTTGAAATTTCATGGGATGCAACTGCAGCAGAGCGCGGTGGATTTCCACACTTTATGCTTAAGGAAATATACGAACAACCAAAAGCTATTGCGGATACATTAATCGGAAGATTAGCTGGCTTAAATTTGAATATTAAGTTTAAGAAGTTTAATAAGATAGTAATAATTGCATGTGGAACTGCATATAACGCAGGATTAGTTGGTAAGTATGCAATTGAAAAATGGGGAAATATTCCAGTTGATGTGGAGTTAGCCTCAGAGTATCGATATCGAGAACCAAGCCTAGATAAGAAGACATTAGTAATTCCAATATCGCAATCAGGTGAAACTATGGACACTTTGATGGCACTTCGATATGCAAAATCAAAGAAAGCCACCATAGTTTCAGTTTGTAATACAAATGGATCAACCATAGCTAGAGAATCAGATGCAGTCCTTTACACACATGCAGGCCCGGAAATAGCGGTTGCTTCAACAAAAGCTTTTGCAACCCAACTAATTGCGATGTATCTAATTGGACTAGAAATTAGTCGAAAGCTGGGTACTTTAAGTAAGAGTGAGATAAAAGAAATCAGTGAGGAACTAAATCAATTGCCTGCGAAAGTGGAGCAGATACTTGAAACTGTTGAGCCGCTACGTCTAACAACTCGAAAATTTAAGTCTGCTCAGTCAATCTTGTTCTTAGGAAGACATGTTGGCTATCCAACCGCGTTAGAAGGTGCCCTTAAGTTAAAAGAGCTTGCTTACATGCATGCTGAAGGATTTGCCGGTGGAGAGCTAAAGCATGGACCAATTGCTTTAATTGATCAGGGCACTCCGGTAATTGCAATTATGCCAGCTACTGGATCTGTATTAGCAGAAAAAATGGCCAGTAATATTCAAGAGGTCAAAGCAAGAGGAGCGGTAGTAATTGTAATTAGTGAATCTGAATTTGTTGGAGCAGATCATTTGATTCGTATTCCAAAAATTCATCAATTAATGCAACCTGTCTTATCGGTAATTCCTCTACAAGTAATCGCATATGAAATGGCAGTAGCAAGAGGAAATGATGTTGATCAGCCTCGTAATTTAGCTAAATCCGTAACTGTCGAATAAAAATGCCAGCAAAGAGAAGAAAGCAGATGAACTCTGCATTAAAGTTAACAATTCTATTTACCTTTCTTTACGCTCTTGTAACCCAGCAGGTACTAGCAAATACATGGATTCGTAGACTTGATGAATGGATTTATGAAAGAGATTTCTTATTAATTACACCCGGAAAAACACCAACGATGGTTATGTTAGTTGATGATTTGGGGCTAAGGAGTATTACTGCAATATTTCTGATGATTACAGCAATAATTATTAGTCGTAGATTTAAATCTTGGCGGCCAATTAATTTATCTATACTTTCACTTGTACTGCTTAATTTAGTAGTTGGCTTATCAAAATTACTTTTTGGTAGGAGTAAACCTAGCTCTGGATTTGATTTAGTTTTTACTGATAGCGGTCTTTCTTATCCGTCAGGGCATGCGGCTAATGCGGTATTAACCTGGGGCATCATGGCTTACCTGATTTTTAGGTACTCCCATAAAGAGCCCTTTGAAGGCTTACGTTTAACATGGTTTGTTTCGATTATTACCACTGGTGTTTGCCTAGCATCTTTGTACCGAAATACACATTGGTTTTCTGATCTACTAGGTGGATTGTTTATAGGATCTGCACTGCTTGTATTAATTATTGCAATTGACCGCTCAATAAGTTCCAATCGCCAACCTTCATAAAGCAAAGTAGGCTTAGATTATGAGTAGAGCTGTAGCGGAAGTAGATTTACAAGCGATAAAAAACAATTTAACGTTGATTAAAGGTAAAACTTCTGCACAAGTTCTTGCAGTAGTAAAAGCAGATGGATATGGCCATGGATTGATTCCAGTTTCTAAAGCAGCAATTGAGGCAGGAGCCGATTGGCTAGGGACTGCACTACTTGAAGAGGCGATAGAGCTAAGAAAAAATGGAATAAAGGTGCCAATTATTGCTTGGCTGACTCCATGTGGTGAGGATTTTAAGGAAGCATTAAATTTAGATATTGATTTATCCATCTCTTCTTTAGAAGTTTTGACTGAAATTGTGACTGCAGGTGAGCAGTTAAAAAAACTACCCCGTGTCCATATTGAAATTGATACAGGTATGAGTAGAGGCGGCATTGGAGATGATTGGAAAGTTTTTGCACTTGAATGTAGTCGGTTGATAAAAGAGAATAAGATAGATGTTGTTGGTATTTGGTCTCATTTTGCAAGAGCAGATGAACCGCTAGAGAAAATGAGTCAAGAGCAATTACTTGTTTTTAGCAATATGGTTAACGAATTAAAGAGTCTAGGAATTGAGCCTAAGTTTTTACATATTGCAAACTCAGCAGCAGCGCTTACATTGAAAGATTCTCACAAAAGCATAATTAGATGGGGAATCGGTTTATACGGTTTAAGTCCTGATGTAAATAACTTAGGTGATTCTAAATCTCTTAAGTTACAACCTGCAATGAAATTGAAAGCAAAACTTAACTTAGTAAAAACTGTTAAGGCTGGTGCAACTGTTGGTTATGGCGCATCTGCAATTGTTACTCATGACACCAAACTTGGTGTTGTTGCAATTGGTTATGCAGATGGGATTCCCAGAAACGCAAATAGCTCAGCAGGGGTATGGGTGGCAGGTAAGCGAGCACCATTAATAGGCCGGGTTTCAATGGATCAATTTGTGGTCGATCTAGGAGCTACTTCCTTAGCAAAGACTGGGGATGAAGTGATTGTTTTTGGTAACGGAAACCAGAATGAATACACAGTAGATGAATGGGCCAAGGCTTGCGGAACCATAAATTATGAGATTGTTACCCGAATCGGCCCTCGTGTGCCTAGAATCTACACTCGTGAGTGAAAATAATTTGCTGGCTATAAACTCTTTATCTGTCAGTTTTGGCGGCTTAAAGGCACTCGACAATGTTTCGATTGAGGTTAAACCTAATAATGTAGTGGCACTTATCGGACCAAACGGTGCGGGTAAAACAACTTTATTCAATGCGATTTCAGGTTTGGTTCCCGCCGATTCAGGTCAAATTAAGTTAGAAGATAATTTGATCTCATGGCCAAAGCCGCATGAGCTTGCCGGCTACGGAATCGCTAGGACGTTACAAGGAGTCGGATTATTTAGTGGATTGTCTGTAGTTGAAAATGTCATGATGGGTGCGGATATTCACCGTAAATCTAATTTCATTAAAGACATATTGGGACTTTCTTCTCGGGATGAATATGAATTAAAAGAAAAAGCAATGCAAGCATTAGCGTGGGCTGGCGCAGCACACTTGGCAGAGCTAGAACCTAAACAACTTACTTATCCAGATTCAAAGAGAGTATCGCTTGCACGAGCATTAGTTATGATGCCAAAGATATTACTTCTAGATGAACCGGCTGCAGGTTTAGGTCAAGATGATATTGATAAATTTACTAAGTTAATTTTTGATCTAAAAAGAAATTGCTCAATTGTAATTGTGGAACACCATATTGATTTTATAAGTCGTATATCTGATCAAGTTTATGTCTTAAACTTTGGAAAAGTAATCGCAAATGGAACTTTTGATTCTGTTAAGCGAGAGCCCGCAGTATTAGATGCATACTTAGGTACTCAGCAAAGTAATTCAAGCTCTAATTCGAGTAGGGCGCTCTAATGCTTATTATAAACAATCTTTCTACTGCCTATGGAAATATAAAAGCTATAGATGATATTAGTTTTAAGGCCGAGACTGGAAAAATTACTACCATTATTGGTGCAAATGGTGCTGGCAAAAGTACTTTACTTAGATCAATTACTGCACTTGAAAAACCAAGTAGTGGCTCAATTACTTGGGAAGGTGTGGAGTTAATTGGTCAATCTACTGAAAACATAATCAGATCTGGAATTTCACATGTTCCAGAAGGACACGCAGTTATTTCACAACTTAGTGTTGAAGAGAATATTTCAATCGGTTCCCTCTTTAGAGCTAGAAAACACAAGCAGGATGTAAAAGATGCGTTAACTGATGTGTATGAGCTATTTCCTCGATTAAAAGAGCGCCGTACTCAAATGGCTGGCTCCCTCTCTGGAGGTGAGCGGCAAATGCTAGCCATTAGTCGAGCACTTGTATCTCGGCCAAAACTACTTTTATTAGATGAGCCATCTCTAGGTTTGGCACCATTAATAGTTGAACAGATTATTCAAACAATAAATGATTTATGCAGAAGAACTGGGCTTACAGTTTTACTTGTAGAACAAAATGCAAATACTGCGTTAGGAGTTGCAGATCACGGTGTTTTACTGGCGCTTGGAAAATTAATTGCCGATCGACCAGCGAGTGAATTGCGATCAGATACTTCGCTTCGAGCAGCTTATTTAGGATACTAATGGATACTTTTCTATCAGCACTCTTCACCGGTACATCACGCGGGGCAATATATGCATTGGTTGCAATTGGCTTAGTTTTAGTTTGGCGAGGCGCCGGTGTAGTGAATTTTGCCCAAATGGGTCAAGCAATGTTTTCAACTTATATTGCCTCAACTTTAATAATAAATGAGTACTCGTATTGGATCGCATTTATTGTTGCGTTAATTGTTGGTTCAATCCTTGGAGCATTAGTAGATCTTTTGGTTATGAGACCACTATCAAATAAAAAGGGCTCAGAGCTTTTGGATAGTCAGGCAATGAAATCAACAATTCCAGTTATTGCATCTCTTGGTATTTTAGGAATGCTTCAAGCAAGTGCAGGAATGATCTGGGCAGCAGAAGAGCGGGGCTTTCCAACGCCGGTTAGTAATCTCGGATTTACTATTGGAGATGATGTTGCTCCATTTACCGCCTTCGATTTATTTGTAATTGGAGTAGTTTTGTTAGTACTAATTCTTGCAACAATTTTCTTTACTAGAACCGGCATGGGTCTTGCAATGCGTGCTAGTGCATTAAATAAAGAGGTTGCTAAATTAAGTGGAATTAAAACAGAGCATGTAAGGACTCTAAGTTGGGCGATATCAGGTTGTGCTTCATCATTAGCTGGCTTACT
>WLMP01000022.1 GCA_009700155.1 Actinomycetota bacterium | reverse complement strand
ATTCCTCAATTGCTGCTTCTCTAATTAGATCTGAAAACATTAACTCTTGTGCCTGATCTGTATTTATATCTTTGGGGTAAAGTGCAGGCGAATCTGGCAATGTTTTGGCTAGTAAATCCAAAAGCAGATCGGTTTGGTCTAAATTCTTTGCTGAAATTGGAATTATCTCGACATTTCTTAAATTTAGTCGATTAACAAATTGATTTACAAGATTAAGCTTCTCAGCAAGTTCTGTTTTTGAAATGCTATCAATCTTTGTAACAACAATAAATATAGGTTGATTACCCTTTATCTGCTTAACAATATACTCATCTCCTGATCCGATATCTTCATTGGCAGGTAAGCAGACTGCGACGCTATCTGTTGATTCAATATTCTCGTTAGCCATAGTGTTTAATCTTGTTCCTAAGGCAGTCTTAGGTTTATGCATTCCTGGTGTATCTACCACGATCATTTGGAAATCTTCTCTATTTATAATTCCGCGTATTGGATTTCGCGTAGTATTTGGATGGTGTGACGTAATCACAATCTTTGTTCCCACAAGTGCATTTACTAATGTTGATTTACCTGTATTTGGACGGCCAACAATTGCAACGAAGCCGGATCTAAAATTACTCATTAGGTATATTCTCTCACCTTTTTTCTAGCGCAATTGCAGTGGGGTAATTACCTCTAAAATTTCATCAAAGCTTGTGGCTATATCAGCAACTCGCTCAGCAATTAACCGGTGGCACCCCTGACTTAAAGGTGAAGTGACCTCACCTGGGATAGCAAATACAGGTCTAAATATTTCAGCCGCATCTCGAGCTGTTCTTATAGATCCACTTACATACTCTGCCTCAACTACAACTGTGGCTTTGGAAAGTGCTGCGATTAATCTATTTCGAATTAGGAACCGAAATGGCTTAGATTGAGTAGTTGGCATAACTTCACTCACAAGTAATCCACACCTGCTTATCTCTGCAAATAACTTATTATTTTCTGCTGGGTATAAATTGTTAAAGCCACCTGCTTGAACACAGACAGTAGAACCTCTCTTTGCTATTGATCCAATATGTGCTGCGGTATCAATTCCAACTGCACCACCGCTTACAACAACTAGCCCAGAGTCTGCTGCTTGCCTTGCTAAGAATGTTGCAATTTGATTTCCGTAACTAGTTGGTCTACGACTTCCAACAATTGATATCGATTGCGATAAGTCCCTTAGAGTTTCTCGTTTTCCTTTAATCAATAACGCAATTGGTGGACTTTCTAAGTCATTGACTCCAGTGGGCCAATCTGAATCTTCTGATGTTATTAGAGTCGAGCATGAATCCTCAATCTCTTTTTGGAGAGGGCCTATCTGTGTATTTGCTAATTTGTTTATAACTTTTAGTGAAACTTTCTTAGATTGCTTATATTTATCAGAGATTAGTTGATAGTAAGTTGCTTGTGCTCCATATTTAAATACCATATTGCTAAAATAGCTATCTGCAGGTTCAATACAGGCAAATAGAATTAATCGACAGTTAGCCTCACTTAGCACATTGATAATCTAATTGATTGGAATTCAAAATTGGGCTTATCTGAGTAGCTGTTAATACCAGAGTATTAGCCAGTAATAGCGGCTATATTTGCAAATGACTTTCTATGAATAGGAAGTACACCAAATTCTTTTATGGCTGCAGTATGTGATGCAGTTATATACCCTTTGTGATTTGCTAATCCATACATTGGATACTTCTTATCTAACTCAATCATTATCCGATCTCGATGAACCTTAGCCAGTATGGATGCAGCACTAATAGTGATTGCAACCTGGTCACCTTTCCACACCGCAAGATTTGGCGTGCTTAGACCTGGTATTGAGTAACCATCTGTTAACACATAATCTGCTTTTACATCTAAAGCTTGCACTGCCCGTCTCATACCTTCGATATTACATTTATGTAGGCCAAGAGAGTCAATCTCTTCAACTGAAATCTCTATAATTGAATAAGCAAGTGAGTTGGCTTTGATTAATTCAAATAAATCATCTCTTTGATCGGCAGATAACTGCTTTGAATCTTTAACTCCACCTAGTGATTTTGCTAGTGGATCATTTAATATAACTGCAGCAATAATTAATGGGCCAGCACATGGTCCTCTACCTGCTTCATCAACTCCAGCAATATTCTTTATCCCAGATTGCAGTAATTGACTTTCGATCATGGATTATTGCTAATCTTTTAGCTTAACCTTCTCTAAGTCATCACCTTTTGATATAAATGCAATATTAGATAGTGGCCAAACTATAAATGTTGCTCGACCCACGACTTTGCTCAGGGGGACCATGCCATTGTTTGCACGGTCTGAATGAAATCTTGAATCAGAACTAGCTGCGCGGTGGTCGCCCAAAACATAGACAAACCCCTTAGGAACATCAACATTGAATTTCATTTCACTTGGCTTATCGCCTGGGTAAATATATGGCTCGTTAATTGAGACTCCATTAACTTGAATTTTTCCAGAGGCATCACAGCAAATTACGTTATCTCCTCCAACGCCCACAACTCTTTTTATTAAAAATTGTTTAGCAGGATCAGGCAGTACCCCGACAGTAATTAGCCCATTTTTTAATTTGCTAGAGATACTTGAACTCTCATCTATTGGTGCATCCCCTAGCCACTTATCCGGGTCATTAAAGACTGCAACTTCACCGCGTTTGATCTCACTAAAAAGGGCACCAAACTTATTAACTGCTATTCGGTCACCAACTTGAAGTGTATTCTCCATCGAACCAGATGGAATATAAAAAAAGTGAAGTAGAAATGTCTTTATAACAATAGAAACAATAAGTGCAGATACAACAATTATGGGTAGTTCCCGAAGGAATGAACCCTTCTTCAGCATAAGTTTATTTTACTTAAGCTTGAGGGGTTTCTTCAGTTGCAGCCTCAGCAACAACCTCTGCAGGTGCAGCCTCTACTGATTCTGCTTGAGCTACTGGAGCCTCTTGCACAACTGGTGCTGCCTCTTCTGGTGCAGATTCAGCTACTGGTGCAGATTCAGCTACTGGAGCCTCTTGCACAACTGGTGCTGCCTTCGCAGCTAACTTCTCAGCGGCTTTCTTCTTTAATGTTGTAGCACCATCTGCTGGTTCATTCATTGCTTCTTTAACTGCTGCCTCATAGGCAACTCTCTTATCAACTCTTACTGGTTGTGGCTTTAAAGTTCCTTCGCTTCCAGGAAGGCCATTTGCTTTTTGATAGTCACCAGTAATTTTAAGAAGTGCAGTTACTGCCTCTGTTGGTTGTGCCCCAACTCCAAGCCAGTATTGAACACGCTCTGAATTAACCTCAATTAATGAAGGTTCAGATGCTGGTGAGTAACGACCAATCTCTTCAATTGCTTTTGAATTTCTAGCAGAACGTGAATCTGCAATTACAATTCTAAAATGTGGTGTACGGATCTTTCCAAGTCTCATTAACTTAATCTTTACTGACACAAAACTCCCTATAGAAAATTATTTGTTTAATCTTTAGTAAACAGCGGGGGCGTTTACACCAGACAACTTTGCGGACAATTTTGCTACGGGTTAGAGGGTCCCACTAGCAGGAGGCTTATCTTGCCAGCAAATTTGGGATAACCCAAATTGGCTTTTTGAGTTCTAACTGCCCTCTTGCGCAGCTCGCTTTGCCGGGTTGCCAGAGCGAGACTTCTTCTTGAAATTTTGGCTAGGTTGCTTCGGTTTTGGCATTGAACCCATCCCACCAAGTCCTGCCATTGCTGGTGGAACTGAACCATTACGCATTTGCTTCATAACTTTTTGGGCCTGAGAAAAACGCTCAACTAAGGAATTAATTTCTGAAATTGCTCGACCACTACCCTTTGCTATTCGTGCTCGACGGGAACCATTTAGTACTTTCGGATCATTCCTTTCCTGAGGAGTCATCGATTCAATAATTGCCCGAGTTCTTACCAACTCTGATTCATCAAAGTTATCTAATTGTTTTTTCATACCACCAGCACCTGGAAGTAATCCGATCAACTTACTCATACTTCCCATATTTTTCATTGCTTCAAGCTGTGATAAAAAGTCTGTAAATGTAAAGTCTTCACCTTTTATAAACTTATCTTCTAAATTTTTCGAGGCAGCCTCTGGCATTGCACGCTTGGCTTGTTCAGCAAGTGAGGCTATATCACCTAATCCAAGTATTCTTGATGACATTCTCTCTGGATAGAAAAGGTCAAAGTCAGTAACTTTTTCTCCGGTAGCTGCAAAAATAATTGGCTTTCCTGTTAATTCAACTATAGAAAGTGCTGCTCCACCTCGTGCATCGCCATCTAATTTAGTAAGAACAACGGCATCAAATCCAACACCGTTTGCAAATGCTTGTGCTGTCCTGGCTGCATCCTGACCCATCATGGCATCAACAACAAATAGGATCTCGTTTGGGTTAATAGCATCTCTAATACTCTCAACTTGCTGCATTAGTTCTTTATCTACACCGGTTCGGCCCGCAGTATCGACAATTACAAAGTTATGCAACTTATCTTTAGCAAACTTCAAACCATCTTTAGCAACTTGAACTGGATCACCAACACCATTGCCTGCCTCTGGTGCAAAAACAGGAGTATTCACCAACTTACCAACAACTTGTAGTTGATTAACTGCATTTGGCCTTTGTAAATCCGCAGCCACTAAGAGCGGTGTATTACCTTGCTCTAGCAAGTAGTGGGAAAGTTTTCCTGCTAACGAAGTTTTTCCAGCACCTTGCAGGCCAGTTAGTAAAATAACAGTGGGGGAAGACTTCGCAAACCTAAGGCGTCGTGCTGATCCGCCTAATATCTGGGTAAGTTCAGTATTTACTATTTCAAAAATTTTCTGAGCAGGATTTGTACTCTTATTTATATCCGATTCTAGAAGTTTAGCTTTTTCAAGAATTCGATTTGAGAAACTCTCTGCTACTTCAACTGCTACATCTGATTCTAATAATGCTATTTTGATCTGAGCGGTAAAGTCTCTTAAATCCGTGTCGGTAACTTTGCCGCGCAGGCCAGAAAATATGCTGCTGAATTTCTGGCCTAACGCTTCGAACATGGAGGCATCTTACATTTAATTAGATTGCTGCTTCACCGCTTTCACCAGTTCGAACCCTGGTTACGGTTTCTACGGCAGTTGCCCAAACTTTTCCGTCACCAATATTTCCAGTGCGGGCAGCTTCTGTGATTACCTTAATTGCCTTATCGGCAATGTTTGATGCCACTAGAACTTCTAATCTAACTTTTGGGATTAGATCGACTTTATATTGTGCTCCTCTATAGACCTCGGTTAATCCAAGCTGTCGACCGAAGCCTTTTGCTTCAGAAACGGTCATGCCAGTAATACCAGCACTAACCAGCGCTTCCTTAACATCTTCAAGTTTTTGTGGCTTGATGATTGCAGTAATTAGTTTCATGCTTAGAATCCTCCTCTTGAATTAGAAGTTAACTCATATCCAGTTTCAGCATGTTGGTCATAATCGATACCAGAAACTTCAGCCTCTTCTTTAATTCTAAGTCCCATTGTCTTATCGATAATGAATCCGATAATTAAGGTAACTATGAATGAATAGGCCAATACAAAAAATGCACCAAAAGCCTGTTTACCTAATAGATCTGTACCGCCACCATAGAAGATGCCATCAAGTCCAACACTATTAATTGCACTACTTCCAAAGAAGCCAATAGCAAGGCTGCCCCATAGCCCACCAATTAAGTGCACTCCTACAACATCTAGTGAGTCATCAAAATTGAATAGATACTTTAGGCCAACTGCCAGAGCACAAAAGATGCCAGATAGTAAACCAATTACAACTGCAGCCCATGGGGCAACAAATGCACAAGCAGGTGTGATTGCGACTAATCCTGATACTGCACCTGATGCAACACCTAAAGATGTTGGATGACCATCTCGAATCTTTTCAACAAGTAGCCAACCTAATGCTGCTGCAGCTGTTGCAACTTGAGTATTAAGTAGTGCAAGTGCTGCAACGCCATTTGCGCCTAAAGCAGAACCGGCGTTGAACCCAAACCAACCGAACCACAGTAAGCCTGCGCCAATTAGAACTAATGGTAAAGAATGCGGACGCATCGATTCACGGCGCCAGCCAACTCTTCGACCAAGAATTATTGCCATTGCAAGTCCGGCAGCTCCAGCATTTATATGGACAGCTGTTCCGCCAGCAAAATCTTGTACGCCACGGGCTGCGAGAAATCCAGCACCAGTTACGGTATCTCCAACTTTATTTCCAAATGCAAACACCCAGTGAGCTACAGGGAAATAAACCACTGTTACCCAAATTGTTACAAATACTGCCCAGGCAGAGAATTTGGTTCGATCAGCTATTGCACCTGAAATTAGCGCTGGCGTAATAATCGCAAACATAAGCTGAAATGCTGCAAATGCCAATAATGGAATTGGATAGACCCCACCATTATTAGTTAGTTCATTAACTGCACTTCCTAAACCAGATAGTGATAACTCACCATACCACTGTGAATCTGCCTTGTATCCAAATGCAAGCTTAAATCCGTAGATAACCCAGAGAACACTTACGATTCCAATTGTTACCATGGACATAAGCATCATATTCAAAACGCTTTTTGCCCTTACCATTCCCCCATAGAAAAGTGCGAGACCTGGTGTCATCAGAAGCACTAAAGCAGTGCTTGCTAATATCCACGCGGTATCACCGGTATTTAAAACTACCTCTGTCATTTAAACTCCTATCGCTAGCAACAAATACGATGTGAAATCCTCGCCATTGAGATAGGGCAACTATCGGCTACTGGGGTTAATTACAGAGGCATATAAGATTTCAGGCTCATGAAACAAAGCTCTGATTTGTTAAAAGTATGTTACTTAATCGAATAATCCGGCTATATACACTTCTTGAGCAAATGGTCCGAAATCCTCAATCTGCTCCCCTGTGCCAATGAATTTAATTGGTAGGCCACTTGATTTCTCAATTGCAATTGCGACTCCACCTTTAGCTGAGCCATCTATTTTTGTCACTATAAAGCCGGTAACCCCAACTGCTTCAATAAATACATTTGCCTGATTTAATCCATTTTGACCTGTGGTTGCGTCAATAACAAGCAATATTTCATCAACTGTTGATTGCTTCTGGATAACTCTAACAATTTTACCAAGCTCATCCATCAGATTCTGCTTGGTATGAAGTCTGCCAGCAGTATCAACTATTAGGTAATCTACTTTCAATTCCTTTGCTCTGCTTACTGCAGTAAAGGCAACTGCTGCTGGGTCACTATTTTCAGATCCTGAAACTACTTCAACATCAATTCTTTTGGCCCAAGTTTGAAGCTGTTCAGTTGCTGCTGCTCTAAAGGTATCTGCGGCTGCAAGTAAAACCGAATTGCCATTTTTTACTAGATAATTTGCAAGCTTTGCAGTTGAGGTTGTTTTACCGGTTCCATTAACACCGACTACTAAAATAGTTTTAGTTATTCCTTTATCACCCGTAAGAATACGGCTCTTATTGCTTAACCAAGAAGATACCTCACTTGAAATTGAACTTACAGCATCCTCTGATTTTGTAGATTTTGCTTTTTCAATTACCTGATCAACAAGATTGACCCCTAAATCAGATGCGATTAGTTGCTGACGTAATTGTGTCCAATCTTCGGGCGAAACTGATCCAGTTTTGAGTGCAGAAACTAGCTTTCGAAATAAACTCATTTCAATCTTTAAGAAACAGCGTCAACTTCGCGAATTCGTTGCGATATAACTTCACTAACACCATCTCCTCGCATCGTGACTCCATAAAGTGCATCAGCAATTTCCATAGTTCGCTTCTGGTGAGTGATTATGATCAACTGTGATTTTTCACGTAACTCTTCAAATACACCAAGCAACCTACCTAGGTTTGTATCATCGAGTGCTGCCTCAACTTCATCCATAACATAAAACGGCGAAGGCCTTGCTTTAAATATTGCAATTAAAAGCGCTACGGCAACTAAAGATCTCTCACCACCGGATAAAAGGGATAGTCGTTTTACTCGCTTGCCTGGCGGCCTAGCTTCAACATCCACACCTGAAGTCAACATATCAGATGGATTAGTTAAAATAAGTTTTCCATCTCCTCCAGGAAATAATCTTGAAAACACAATTTCAAACTCTCTTGCTGTGTCTTCATAAGCTTCAGTGAAAATCTGTTGTACTCGATCATCTACCTCTTTGATAATGTCGAGTAAATCTTTCTTTGTCTTTTTTAAATCTTCTAACTGTTCTGCAAGGTAGCGCAGTCGCTCTTCTAATGATGAGTACTCTTCAAGTGCTAGTGGGTTAATCTTTCCGAGTAGAGTCAGAGAACGCTCAGCTTGCGCCAGTCGCTTTTCTTGTTGATCTCTACGATATGGGATTAAATCTCCAGGGACAAACTCTCCCTGCTCATTTTCATAGAACGTAGGTACGTCATTATTAGGTCCATACTCACTGATTAAGGTTTGAACATCAATTCCAAGTTCTTCAACTGCTTTAGTTTCTAATTGTTCAATTCTCAACCTCTGCTCAGCCCGTGCAATTTCATCTCTATGCACACTAGAGGTTAGTTTTTCTAGCTCTACTGCTAATTCTCTGCTGATTGTGCGTAGATTTAATATCTCTCCCTCGCGAGAAGATCTTGAAGCTTCCAGTCTCTCTCTTTCAATTCCAGAGCGCGAAATTGAAGATTCAATCTGAATCAATGCCTCATAGGCAGTATCTGCAATCTCCTGAGCTGTTATTGCAGCTTGTGCTCGGTTTTCTCTTCGCGAAATAGATCTAGATTCTGATTCACGTTCAGCAGCAGCTTGATTCTCAAGTGCTATTGCTCGTTGGGCAATAGCATCTTTACGTTCTTCAATTGTTCTAAGACTTAAGCGGGCTTCGACTTCCTTAGATCTAGCTGCTGAAACCTGTGACCTTAAATCTTCAAGGTTAGTTAAATCTGGCTCTACGGGTGTTTGATGGGATTCAAACTGTGCAATGGCTGCAGCTAGATCTCGTTCATCTGAATTTTTCTGATCATTAGCAGCACCTAGTGCCGAACCAAGTCGATCTAATTCCTCAACTGTGTTTTTCACATTTTGACCAGATATTGCTAGCTGTTCTGCTAGTCCAGTCATTGCCGCATCAGAATCATTCAACTTAGAAAGTACTAATTCATACTCTTTATTTACCTTATTTAATTCTTCATTTAGTCCACTTAGCTCAAACTTAATTCGATCACAATCGGCATTTACCTTATTAACTTCTTGTTCACATTCAGTTGTTAGAGCACTAATCTTTGATATCAACTCTGAATTAGAAACTGATTGAACTAATTCAGATATTTCCTTAAATGCAGTAAGTCGACCTAAGGATCCAGCTCGAAGTTTTTCTGTGGACTGTAACTTATCTGACAGCAGCTTAAGATTATTTTCTGAGTTTTTTAACTCAGCCTTTAACTTATCAAATAAACTATCTAGACCAGGTTCTGATGAAGATAGTGCAGATATTTGTGTCTCAATTTGAGCGAAATTTTCACGGTAATTTTTTAATCTAATTTCAACTAGATCTTTAGCAGAAGTTAAACGGCTTACTTCTCCAGTAGTTGCATCGATTCTAGAACGTAGACCATTTATATGGCCTTCTTGCCTAGCAGTGCCTTCACGTTGATCTGCAATCGCCCTTAAAGCTGCTGAGACACGGTTCTCTTCTAATGCTAATTTTTCTTCAATAGCTTTCAATGAACTTGAATCTGTATTTAGTTGCTCCTGTGAACTTCTGACTTGGTTAGCAAGAGTAGATTCTTCACTTCTTAAAATTCGTGCTTCTTGATCTAATGCATCTGGATCTCTACCGGTAGCTTTTGCCTCTTCTGCCTCTTCTGCTAAAAATCTTGCACGTTCTGAAGATAAATTCTGCACACCACGAATTTGTTCTCGCTGAGCAGTTAGGCGATAGAAATTTTCTTGAGCCGCAATTAGCTGTGGATTTTCACTCGCCGCAATTGCATCTAATTCAATTTCTCGATTGCGTGCTTTATTTAGTTCGGCCTCAACTTGCTCTTTTCGTTGCCTAAGTACATTTTCATCAGCGACTTCTAACTCCATTTCATTTCGCATTCGGAGCATGTCATCTGCCATTAATCGCAATTTTGCATCTCTAACATCAGATTGAATTACAGAGGCTTTCCTGGCGACTTCAGCTTGCTTACCTAATGGACGCAACTGTCTACGTAACTCAACAGTTAAATCTTGAATTCGCGCAAGGTTTGTTTGCATGGAATCAAGTTTTCGAATTGCTTTTTCTTTACGCTTACGGTGCTTTAGAACTCCAGCAGCCTCTTCAATAAATGCTCTTCTTTCCTCTGGGTTTGCTAACAAAATTGCATCAAGCTGGCCTTGGCCAACAATCACATGCATTTCTCGACCAATTCCGCTATCGCTTAACAGTTCTTGAATATCTAAAAGTCGAGTTGTTTCACCGTTGAGCAAATACTCTGATGAACCATTTCTAAACAAAACGCGGGTAATTGTTACTTCTGAAAAATCAATCGGTAGTACACCGTCAGCATTATCAATTGTGACGGAGACTTCTGCTCGACCAAGAGGGGCACGGCCAGATGTTCCAGCGAAGATAACATCTTCCATTTTTCCACCACGTAAAGATTTAGCACCTTGCTCTCCCATTACCCATGAGAGTGCATCGACCACATTTGATTTACCGGAACCATTAGGACCTACTACGCAGGTGATGCCCTGCTCAAAATTAAGAGTTGTCGAGGAGGCAAAGGACTTGAACCCTTTCAGATTCATGCTCTTTAAATACATAGATCACCCCACAGCTGACGCATGGCGCAAACCTATCTAAAAACCACCTGAAATCTTGGCACCTAACGCTGGCAACGCGGACAAAAGTGCGAAGATCGGTTTGCAAAGGCGATTCGGCGAATAGCGCTGCCGCACCTAAGGCAGGGTTCACCCTCTCGGCCATATACCTTTAGTGATCTAGAAAAATAGCCACTTTCACCATTTACATTTTTATACTGTTCATCAAATGAGGTTCCACCTGCTTTTATTGCAGATTTCATCACTGAAACGGCAGATGTTATAACTTTTCTTATCTCTATCTCACTTAAATCTTCACAAATAATTTCTGGGTGTATTTTTGCCCGCCAAAGTGCTTCATCTGCATAAATATTTCCTACCCCACTCATAATATTCTGATTCAAAATTGCTGGCTTAATTGCTGATTTTCGCCGCTTAATATCTGAAGTAACTAGCTTAAGGTTGAATTCACTTTCAAATGGATCACTTGCAATATTTTTCACTGATTCTGGCGTGCCATTAACTACCTCTTCAACTGATAACCAGCCAAAAGTCCTTTGATCTATAAATCGAATCTCAATTTTATTACTCTTTTTGCTGCCAGATAACCCAAATTTAGCTCGTAGGTGAGCATGTTGTGTGGCTGATTCATCTTGGACTAGCAACTGACCACTCATACCTAAATGAGCGACCAGAACGAAATCTCGGTCCAATTCAAGCCAAAGAAACTTTCCTCTTCGCTTTACTGATTTAATTTGAGCGCCAATACAGGAACT
>WLMP01000021.1 GCA_009700155.1 Actinomycetota bacterium | reverse complement strand
ATGGGTCAGTTGCAAGAACGTATTACCTCAACTCGTGGTCACTCAATTACCTCGATGCAGGCAATTTATGTTCCAGCAGATGACATCACCGACCCAGCTCCACACACAACCTTTGCTCACTTAGATGCAACAACTGTGTTATCTCGTCCAATTTCAGAGCTAGGTATCTATCCTGCGGTAGATCCACTGGATTCAACCTCACGTATTTTGGATCCTAGATATATTGGTGAGCATCACTTCAAAGTTGCAAACCGGATCAAGCAAATCTTGCAGCGCTATAAAGATTTGCAAGACATTATTGCAATCTTGGGTATTGATGAACTTTCCGAAGAGGATCGAATTCTGGTTGGAAGAGCTCGTCGCATTCAACGTTTCTTATCTCAAAATACATTCGTTGCGAAGGTATTCACTGGGTTAGAAGGTTCATTTGTGCCACTAACAGAAACTATTGCCGCATTTGAAGCGCTCGCAGATGGAAAGTATGACCATGTTCCTGAGCAAGCATTCTTTATGTGTGGTGGCTTAGATGATGTTGAACGTAAAGCAGCAGAGTTAGCGAAGTCATAATAAATGTCTGAAACAGTGCTAAAGGTTGAAGTAGTCACACCTGAAAAGCGGGTGTGGAGTGGTGAAGCAAAGATGGTTTCTGCTCGCACGCTCGAAGGTGATTTAGGTGTTTTACCAGATCACGCTCCACTTCTTGGCGTATTAGCTGATGGCACTGTTTCAATTAAATCTACTGATGGCACCACCAATGATTTTGTAATAAATGGTGGATTTATCTCAGTTTCTAAGAATAGAGTTTCAATACTTGGTGAAAGTGCTGCAAATTAAACTCTAGTTACATCAGCCCCAAGTGATTGTAGTTGTGCCGGAAAATCAGGATAGCCACGGTCAATATGGAATGAATCCTCAATTAATGTAACGCCCTCACTTACTAAGGCAGCTAAAACTAAACTAGCACCAGCTCTAATATCAGTAGCAACAACTGGCGCAGCAGATAATTGCTCTATTCCTGTAATTGCAGCATGGTGACCATCAACTTGAATTTTTGCTCCAAGGCGCATTAACTCATTTACGAACATAAATCTACCTTCGAAAACATTTTCAGTAACAATTGAAGTTCCATCTGCAATTGAATTTAAGGTAATTATCATTGACTGTAGATCTGTTGGAAATCCAGGATATGGCAAGGTTGCAACATCAACTGCAATAGGTCGTTTATCCATCTTTACCCTAAATCCATTTTCTGTTGTTGTAATTACCGCACCGGCCTCAACTAACTTATCAAGAGGAATTTCTAAGTGATCTACTCTGCCATTTTCAATAGTGATATCACCTTTTGTCATAGCGGCTGCGAATGCCCAAGTTCCTGTAACTATTCGATCGGGCAGAGTGGCATGGGTTGCAGGATTTAACTTTGAAACACCTTCAATTTTTATTGTGTGCGAACCTAAGCCGGAAATTTTTGCTCCCATTGAAATCAAAAATTCACCTAGGTCAACAACATCTGGTTCTCTAGCTGCATTTTCGATAGTTGTAACACCCTGAGCTAGCGTTGCTGCTGTCATTATATTTTCAGTAGCACCAACACTTGGAAATTCTAAGGAAATTAAAGCCGATCTTAATCGTTGCTTCGTGCTTGCCACAATAAATCCATGCTCTAACTTAATCTCTGCACCCATATCTGCTAAACTATTAATATGAAAATCAAGACCGCGGGAACCAATGGCATCTCCGCCAGGCAATGCGACCTCTGCTTTACCAGCCCTTGTAATTAACGGACCCAACACATTAATTGAAGCCCGAAGTTTTCTCACTAAATCATAATCAGCACGGTGACCAAGTTCTTCAGGAACTTCGATTGTAACTTCACCGGCCTTATCATCAATTTCAACTTTACAACCTAATCTAGTTAAAAGCTCTGCCATATATCCAACATCTGCAATAGCAGGAAGATTTGTTATTTTAGATTTTCCAGGTGCAAGTAATGCAGCAGCCATTAACTTTAGGGCAGAGTTTTTTGCACCTGAAACTTTGACTGTGCCAGATAATCTGGCGCCACCAACTACTTTGAATCTATCCATAATCGACCTATTGTAATTGCTTAATGGCAGATAAGTTAATGCCAACAAGGCAAATTTAAGCAAAATCCTGGCGTTGTTATCTATTCACCCTAAAATGCGTTAAACAGCTAGATTAGTTTCTAATTCTCCAAAGTTGCTATGGCAATCTTCAAGTCCTCTTCAAAAACTAATATCTTAGGACCAGTTCTTGTTTGAGAAAGAGTAGCTTTAATTCCAACTGCTAAAAGTTTTTGTCTCATTATTTCACCTTCAATATGGTTCTTTGGTGA
Organism: Actinomycetota bacterium; assembly: GCA_009700155.1. Classification (GTDB taxonomy): domain Bacteria; phylum Actinomycetota; class Actinomycetes; order Nanopelagicales; family Nanopelagicaceae; genus Nanopelagicus. The sequence goes on along the minus strand of WLMP01000021.1, from coordinate 9,268 downwards.
ATGCGCAACTTTTAGTAGACCATACTCCTCATCAGATCCAACTTGTTTACTTTTTTCGATGAGTGACTTATTGCCTGAAAAAGCCCATCTTAAAATTAATGCCAGTATGCCAACAACAATAAACCCAGAGAATGATTTGAAAAACAATTCATTATTTATGCCTCCAAGCATCGCTAGCCCTGATTACTTCTTTACCGGGGTATAAATATTTGTCGGAATCTTCTCCTCAGTTGCAGATTTATGACAAGTTGCAGAGATATTTCCAACTACTATCCCAACTCTAGGAACAGCAGGTGCTGGCAACTGAGTTAGCGGATCGATAGTTTGCGGTAAAAATAATGGCTCATCACTAATTAGGAGAATATTCGCGTAAGTTTTCGGACTAAGTGGGCCGTAAGTAGTTCTCAGTGTTCCAAGAAGGACTTTCTTATTCTGATCATTTAAATCACTTCCGGAAACTGTCGACTTAATTTCCCACCACCTACAAGAGTAATCGGCGGCAACAATTACCGCACCACATGCATTTGACTCACATTTAACTACATCAGCAGCTAATCCTTTTTTAGCAGAGATTAAACCCAATAATTCCTTACCTGTTGGAATCTTTGCATAGATTCCCTTGTTGCTAGTAAATCTAACTGGTGGCCATATTGGTGAAGGTGAAGGAATAGGTGTTGCAGTTTTCTTAACCTTCTTCTTTTTCTTCTTAACTGGTTTCTTAGTTGCTTTGGATGTGCTGGGCTTCTTAGTTGCTTTAGAAGCGCTTACTTTCTTTGATGATGATGGTTTAGCAGAGCTTTTTGTATCTGGCTTTACCGTAGCAGTTTTTGATGGAGTTGCTTTACTACTCGGCTTTGGCTTTGGTGTTGGAGTAGCTGCCTGCACATTTGTCGTAAACATCACTGAACATAGCAACGCAGCTAAAATGTACTTTAACTTCATTCTCGACTCCATTTAAAAGTTCTAATAGATATAAACAATCCTATGATCAACCAAAGTACTAAAACTAATGCAGTTTTTCCTAATTCCCAATTCCCAGCGACCTCCTGAGTTGCAAAATCTTCAGGTAAAAATACAGATCGCATTCCTTGAGTTAACCATTTAAGTGGGAAAATTGCGGCAAATTGTTGCATCCATATTGGTAAGGAGGTGAATACGAAAAATACTCCACTAAAGAACTGAAGAATAATAACAATTGGCGATACAACAGCAGAGGCACCGCGGCCACTTTTTGGAACGACTGAAAATGCAATTCCGAGCACAGTAGAGCAAGCGCTTCCTAAAATTACTAGCCAGGTGAAATTAAGCCACAAAGATGGATCTGAAGGTAGATTTAAATCAAACATAACAGATCCAAAGAAAAGTAAGAGTGCAGTTTGTAGGATCATTAAAATAGTTACCAGAATAGATTTACCAATGAAGTAAGAGGAGATAGACATAGGTGTTCCTCGAAGCCTCTTTAAGGTGCCGGCGTCTCTTTCCATAGGTATTGTGATAGCAAGCTGCTGAAATCCTGTGTTTACTAAACCAGAAGCAATCATTCCGGCTACAAAATACTGGCTAAAGGTAACGCCTGGTGCAATTGTGTCTCTGAAAACTGTGCCAAAAATAAAGAGCAAAATAACTGGAAAAAGTAATGTGAAAACAACTGATTCCCGTTGTCTCATAAATTGCTTTAACTCGAGCGATCCTCTTAATAAACCAATCCTTAATGTTTCACCAAGTAAATTCATTTCACTTCACCAATCATCTTTAGATATATTTCTTCAAGATTAGGTCTAAGTACCTGAAGTTCTGGAATTTGACCATTAAAATGTTGGTTTAACTTAATTACTTCTTCAGTTGGATTACTTGTTAATAACTCTTTACTAACACCATTTTCCACCCACATTACTTTAGCTGGTGCGTTATTTCTTCCTCCTAAAGTTGAAGGTGGAGCTATCTCGATTAATTGACCATTATTAATAACTCCGACTCGATCAGCTAGCTCTTGAGCCTCGTCCAAGTAGTGAGTTGTAAGAAGAATAGTGGTGCCCTCTGATTTTAATGTTCTGATTAAATCCCAAAAAGATCTTCTAGCTTCAGGATCAAATCCAGTTGTTGGTTCATCTAAAAACAGTAACTCTGGAGATCCGATGATTCCTAAAGCAACATCAAGTCTTCTTCGCTGGCCCCCTGAAAGTTGGTGAACTTTAGAGTCAATTTTTTCTGTTAACCCAACATCATTAATCACTTGATCGACATCTTTTGGGTTCTGATAGTAATTTGCAAAGTGTGAAACAGTTTCAATAACTGAAAGATCTGCAGCATCACTTGCCGATTGAAGTACTATCCCAATGCGATTTCGCCATTTTTGGCCAGCTATTCCTTTTGTGGCAGGATCAAAACCTAAAACTTTAATTTCCCCTGAGTTAGCTTTTCGGTAGCCCTCTAAGATTTCAACCGTAGTTGTCTTGCCAGCACCATTTGGACCCAGCAGGGCAAAAATCTCACCTTGTTCTACTGTAAGGTCAATTCCAGCAACTGCAGTTTTGTTTGAATACTTCTTTACAAGGCCACGGACCTCTATCGCTGGGGCGGTGTTCATAGCGACATCTTTGCCTAATTGGTCTTGATTACTCAATTTGATTGGGAGAATAAGCCTGTGAGTCCGCGCAGAAATAAGCCAAAAGGTAAACCAAAGCACTCAGAAAATCTTGATGAGCGAGAGATCACAACATCTAATGATTCAGTTGAGGAGCACAATGACGGGATCTATGTTGTACGAAAGATCAGCGGATCTACCTCAAATAAACCATATCGATGCCCAGGTTGTGATCAATTAATTCCTATGGCAACCCCACACACAGTGGCATGGCTTGAGCATGATCAAGATGGAAGAAGGCATTGGCATAATGTTTGTTGGACTAAGCGAAACTTAAGGCAAAGTAAGGTTGAGCGAACAAGGAATGCTCCTAGATACTAGGACTTATTCTTTAAATTTCTACCATGTATTTTTTTAATTAAAGTAGTTAATACTTTTTCGGATAATTTTGTTCTCTTAAATGATGTAAATTTAAACGGAATTTTAAATCTTGTTTTTACTACTGTGCGTGCATAGGTATATTCAAGTAAGCCTTCAGCACCATGAATTCGTCCATAACCAGAGTTTTTAACCCCACCGAATGGCACTGATGCTATAGCGGCAAACAAAAATACCGAGTTAATTGAAACCATTCCGCATGCAAGTTGTGAAGCGATTTTCTCACCATTACGCTTTGAAAATACTGCAGCTGCCAATCCATAGTTACTAGCATTTGATAATCGAATAGCCTCATCGGTATTTGTTACCTTATTTATTGCAAGTGTTGGACCAAAAGTTTCCTCTGTCATTGCAGTTGAATCCTCTGGTACATCAATCATTATTACTGGCTCAACAAATGCGCCCTTGATCGAATCACTTCCTCCGACTAAAAACTTAGCACCCTTAGAGGCTGCATTATCAAGATGGGACTGAATGACCTGCAATTGCGAAGGCATAGTTGCTGGCCCATAATCTTTACCAACCTTTAAATCCTTCGCCATTTTTGTTATTACATCAATAAATTCCTCTGCTACAGATTCGACTACATATACTCGCTCTGCACCAATACAAGATTGTCCAGCGTTGGCCATTGCAGACCAAAGTGCATATTCAGCAGCTAATTTAATATCAGCATCTTTTGCAACTATTACTGGATCCTTTCCACCACACTCTAAAACAACTGGAATCATAGACTCTGCACAACTTGCCGCTACCTTTTTCGCAGTTCTTGTTGAGCCGGTAAATGAAATTTTATTTACTCTAGATTGCGTTAAAGCTTTTCCAGTATCTGGTAACCCTGTAACCGTAGTTAAGATGTTTTCAAAGGGTGCTACTTGGGCAAATGAATCAGCTAGCCACTTACCAACACCTGGTGTGAACTCAGATGGTTTAAAGACAACCGCATTACCTGCAGCAAGTGCGTAAGCAATTGAGCCCATAGGTGTGAAGATTGGATAATTCCAAGGACCAATCACGCCAACTACACCAACTGGAGATCTTTGTACCTGAGCCTTCATATTAAACATTAATAGTCCAGATGGGCGATCTTGTCTTCGCATTATTTGTTGTGCATGTTTTGCAGCCCAGGAAATATGATCGATTGCAATTGAAACCTCAAGTGTTGCATCCCCTAAAGGTTTACCGCATTCAGATTCAATCAATTGTGAAATCTGCTTTTGATTCTTAGTTATATAAGAAGCCCACCTAAGGAGTACTCGCTTGCGTGCTGTGAAACCAAATTCTTGCCATCTGATTGCTGCATCATGTGCTTTCTCAACTACCTCAAAGACCTCATCTTGAGAAAAGTTCTTATAAGAGGCAAGTACTTCGCCACTTCTAGGGTCAAACTTTTCAAAGTTGGCATTTGTGCTCATGGGGTAAGAGTAAACTCTTTTTCATGCCAGAGTTAATCCGACCTTCAACTATTTTGCCCGCTGATCGGAGTGCGATCACTATAAGCACAAGTGATGGGCTGAGTTTAGTAGGTGAAGTCGCAACTCCTAAGGGCGATATAACTGGTTCACTGTTAATGCTTCACCCCAACCCATCAGGGGGCGGAATGATGGATTCACATATCTATAAGAAGGCTGCAAATAGGTTGCCATTTATGGCAGGTATTCAGGTAATTAGATTTAATACTCGCGGCACAAAAAGTGAGGCTGGTCAAAGTGAAGGTGAGTATGACCATGGTAAGTCTGAGAAACTAGATGTATTAGCAGCAATTGATTATTGTTTTGATCAATTAAAAGTTAAAGATCTATATGTAATCGGATGGTCCTTTGGCACAGAGCTAGCTTTGCAATATGCCAGAGATAAAAGGATTAAAGAGCTAATTCTGTTAAGCCCACCAATGCTTTCAACCACCAATGAAGATTTAGATTTTTGGGCAAAAGATGGCCGGCCAATCACCGCACTTATCCCAGAGCATGATGATTATCTAAAGCCTGATCAAGCAAGAGTTAAGTTTTCTAAAGTATCAAATATTAAGCAGATTGATGTTGAGGATGGTAAACATCTTTGGGTAGGTGAACCGATGGTTCATCTTGTCTTAAGTGAGATTGTGAGAGTAATTGTCCCAAGCAAGTTACCGCTACCTACTGAAATTTAAGATTGCTGCGCTCTTGGAAAAACCACTTCATCAATAATAAGTAAAACCGCAGCAGCAATTGGTACTGCAACTAATCCACCAACTAATCCAAGTAGGGAAGTTCCAAGTAATGCCGCAATAATTGTAACTAGCCCTGGAATAGCTAATGATTTACGCATAATCTTTGGAGTGATTACATAATTTTCAATCTGAACATAAATAATATAAGAAGATAAAGCAATAATTGCCACAGTAGGTGACTTAGTTAATGAAACCAGAGTGACTATTCCCATTCCAATAAAATGACCAATTAGGGGAATAAAACCACAAACAAGAACAACCACTGCTAGTGGTCCAGTGTATGGCATACCAATTGCTAATCCCATGAATAAAATAAAAATTGCAGCTAAGGATGCAATTATTGCTTGACCACCAACAAAGGAGCCAACCCTGGTGACAATTGCATTAACCAACCTTGAGACTCGATTTCTTCTTGTAGCTGGAACAAATTGTAATCCGATATTTATTACCTGTGGCAGTGAGGCTAGAAAGTAAAGTGTTAATACTAAAATAGTAAGTGAAGAAACTAAACCTGAAACTACAGCTTTGCCGACTCCGATAACTCCGCCAAAAGCGGTAATAGCAAATTGGCCATCCTTAATTACCGAATCAATCCTAGCTTCAAGTGAATCAACAACCCCATATCTATTATTTAGGTCGTTAATGAATGCATTATTATTTAAATCCTTAACTAGCTGAGGTGCATTATTAATTAATTGATTACCTTGATCAATTAGCGGTGGAACTGCGATTGCAATAAAAATCGCAACAAACAGAAGTACTAGCCCCATTACCGCGCTAACTGAACTTGCTCTGTTTAATCCACGATTTTGAAAAAATAGTACTGCTGGATTTAACCCAGCTGCTAAAAACAACGAGACGATAATTAATATGAACACAGCACTTGCAGATGCAAATGCTTGCAGCACCGTGAAGGCAACAAGTGCTCCTGCAGTTACCATAAAGCCAAAGTAAAATGGATGGCTGGTATCTACCGGCTTGCCCTGCTTACCGAAATCTTCGCGCGCCTTACTTCTACCTTTACTGCGGCGCAGTGTTGCAAGTTTTGAACCAATTTTTGGTTTATTAAATATTGCCATAATCTAATTTTATCCATCTTTTTGGCCTTTACTGACCGTATTGATTAGAGCGTAGAAGTTAAATACGAGAGAATAAGGGTATGAGTGGGCTAAGAATCAAAGGACTAGGTGAGGAGATTGCCACCCTAGCCAATCTACTTTGGGATAAACCACTTGAAAGTTGGCCAGAGGATGAGCTTCTAACCTCGATGCGCGGAATCTCTCGACATGTGGTCAGGTTGATTAGATCAAACCCAAAGAAAAGTCATAGTGAGATCTTTGCCGTTAAAGAGACAGTTTCTGATCTTGCAAATCGTGAGTACACATTACTTAGAGATTTAAACCAAAAAACAGCACCTTGCGTGGAACCAGTGGCAGTAATTGAGGGCAGAGTTGATAGTGATGGTAATGAATTACCTGCTGCTTTAGTAACCAAGTATCTTCCATACTCACTTCCTTACCGGGTAATTTTAAGTGGAACAGTTACTCCAACTGAGATTTTAAATATGGCCAATGCTTTGGCATTACTCTTAGTAAGAATGCACTTACTTGGATTTTGGTGGGGTGATTGTTCACTTTCAAATACATTATTTAGAAGAGATGCTAATGATTTTGCAGCCTACTTAGTTGATGCTGAAACTGGTGAGTTTCATAAAGCTTTAAGTGATGGACAACGCGAGCATGATCTAGAGCTTGCCCACTTTAATGTGGCAGCTGAATTAGAGGATTTAGCAGTAGCTGGTGTGTTATCAAAAGATATTAATCCGGTTCGAGCATCCGATGGTGTTATTAAAAGATATCGAAGATTATGGAAAATGTTAAAGGAGCCGCAGATATTGGATTCGGCAGATCGCCAAGCAGTTGAACGTGCAATGAGATCACTCCAGGATTTAGGTTTTGCTGTTGAAGAGGTTGAAGTAACTACATCAGGAGATAAAGGAACTATTAAGTTTCAACCAAAATTAGTTGCTGCTAGATATCATGCAAATAGATTAGAAGAGTTAATGGGGCTACAAACCGAAGAGTTACAAGCAAAGCGCTTACTCGCCTCTTATGATCGCTATAAAGCACGTGAATTTCCGCCTAGTACACCGCACGCTATCGTGGTTAAGCAGTGGTTAAGTGATGTCTTTAAGCGGGTAGTAAATCAAGTTCCAGATGATTTAAAGGGCAGAGTTGAGCCAGCACAGCTATTTCATGAAGTCTTGGAGAATCGATGGTATTTAGGTGAGAAGCTAGGAAGGGATGTAGGGTTAGATTTTGCAACTCAAGATTATATTGAGAAGGTTTTACCTTATCGAATGGATTCAGGAGTAGTTGTCGGAAGATGAGTTTTAATAAAGCAATACCATCAAACGGTAGTACAAATTTTAGCAATGTTTTTGATTTATCAACCCTAAAAAAATCTGATCTACCAGAGAGCCCAATGCCTGGAGTTGCCGTTACGCAAGAAAATTTAGTTTCAGATTTTGTAAGTAAATCTAAGGAACAAGTTGTTGTTTTGCTTTGTTGGTCACCCCGTAGTGCTCAATCCAAGGAAATTCTAGATATTTTAGGAAAGTTAGAGAGTACAGATAAAGGTGCATGGTTACTCGGAACAGTTGATGTTGATAGCCAGCCTCAAGTAGCTCAAGCTTTGCAAGTTAAAGCTGTGCCAATTGCTATTGCAATTGTGGCAGAGCAGTTGTTACCGTTATTTGAATCAGTGCCACAGATTGGTCAAGTGCGATTAGTAATTAATAAGTTACTAGAGCTGGCATCACAAAAAGGAGTGGGTCAGGCACCAGAAGCTTTAGCTGAGATTCCATTAGAACCAGAGGAACAAGCTGCATACGCTGCCTTAGAAAAAAGTGATTTCAAAGCAGCAAAAATTGCATATGAGTCATGGCTTAAACGAAAACCAAATGAGCCGGTTGCAGTAATTGGACTTGCCCAGGTTGATTTAATGTTAAGAGTTGATGGACTAGATCCTGAGTTAACATTAAAGAGTGCTAAAAGTGATGATTTAACTAGTCAACTTATGTGTGCTGATATAGAAATAGCCACAGGAAATAATGAGGCAGCTTTTACTAGATTATTAAATGTAATAAGATCTTTTTCGGGTGATGAAAAAGAGAAAGCTAAGCTACATTTAATTCAATTATTTAATTTAGTAAATCCAAGTGATCCAAGTTTACTTAAAGCTCGAAACGAATTAGCGAGTCTACTATTTTGAAAAACTTCGATACCAAGGTATTTAGTAAGCGGGAGAACTTATATCTAAGCTCTATTTTCTTTCTGTATGGTTTATCAATTTTATCGCTTGCACCAAGAACTCCTGATATAAAAGCGAATCTATCGGTCAATAATGGAACTTTTGGAACTTTACTAAGCGCAGCCTCTGTGGGTTCAATAATCATGTTACTTATCGGTGGGCAAATAGTAAACAAAATAGGAGCTAAGAGAGCACTTCAGATTAGTTCAGCAGTTATAGCAACTGCTTTTATTACACTTTCACACACTAGTTCTCCATTAATATACCTAATAGTCAATGTTATTGCTGGTGGTGGCATTTCAATTTATCATGTTGCATCAACTGGTCACACACTCCACAGGCAAGATGAAGTTGGCAAAGTCATTCTTCCTAAACTCCATGGGGCATTTGCAATAGGTGCTACCTCAACCACAGCTATTGCATTTTTTATCTCAGAATACGTATCAATTGCATGGCATATTACTGTTTTAATTATTTTTGTTTATTTGTCCACAAACTTTAGTATTCATAAATTATCAAGCACATTTTCATTAAATATAACTGAACCAGTAAAGTCAGATACTTCTTTTTTCAAACAACTTAAATTTAAGGTCAATTGGTTTTTGAGTCTAGGATTTTTCTGTGGCCAAATTATTGAGTTTATAGTTACAGATTGGGCGACACTATTTGGAAAAGAAGTCTTAGGAATGGGAGCTTCAATAGCAACACTTTGCTACATGCTGTAT
>WLMP01000020.1 GCA_009700155.1 Actinomycetota bacterium | reverse complement strand
GTTTGCCTGGCTTGTCATATCTCATTTTTGCAAATTGAGGTGCGTAGTAATCAGTTTCAGTGTGCGGATTATTAAACAAAACATCGGCATAAAACTCTCGCCAAGCAATTTCTTTACGAAATACTTCATGCGCTTTGCTTTGGCCAAGTGGGGCGAGCAAAGTTCTAGGATGTATTTCACCCCAGGTTAGATGCGCACTCATTTTGCTTGTGCCATCTATACCAGCAAGATTTCTAGCTTCATCATAATTATCTAAACCATTTTTTTGGAAATGCTTAAATCTTTCATTTGCAGCCGCTTCACCTGCCTCAGTGATACTCACACCAGTTGGCACTTTCCAATCTGGAAACTGCCTTGAATCTGAGTCTGGTGTAACTACAGCAATGCTTTTAGGTTTTTGCTCTGGCTTGCGCCATCCATGTGTTAGCCAAGCACGATAAAAGGGAGTGTAAACCCGATAAGGAGTTTGATCACTTGGTTTTAAAACCCTGCCTGGTGCAACTGCATAAGCAGAGCCAGTTCTTACTAATTTAATTCCGCTTTTTTCAATTTCCACATCTTGCGCAGCACTAACTGGCTCATACTCGGCTGAAATATGAACAGATTGTGCGTTGTATTTTTCCTGCAGTTTTTTTAAAACATCAATTGGTTGTCCAGCAATAACTTGCAGTTTTTTATCTAGTGAAGCATCTAAGTGTTGAAGAGATTGGGCTAAGTAAGCCAATCCATTACTTCCAGTACGTTCAATTAACTTAGAATCTATAATGAAAACTGGAACAATTTCATCACTTTCAGAAAGTGCTGCTACCAGCGCTGGGTGATCTGAAATTCTTAAGTCTCTTCGAAACCAAACAATCGATCTTGTACTCACAGGCCCATCTTATGAGTGAAGTGACTCTACGCTCTCATCCCAACCCTTAACATCCTTTGGTTTACGCGGACCAGGACCAACATAGCGGGCTGATGGTCTAATAATTCTGCCAGTGCGTTTTTGCTCCAAAATATGTGCTGACCAGCCAGCAGTTCTAGCTGCTGTAAACATTGAGGTAAACAAGTTTGCTGGCACTTGTGCAAAGTCCAAAACAATTGCTGCCCAGAACTCCACATTAGTTTCTAACACGCGATCTGGTTGGCGAGATTTTAATTCTGCCAGAGCAGCTTTTTCTAAAGCTAAAGCAACCTCATATCGTGGAGCATTTAACTCTTTGGCAGTTCTTCTTAATGTGCGAGCGCGTGGATCCTCTGCTCGATAAACTCGATGACCAAATCCCATCAGTCGCTCACCTTTATCTAAAATCGATTTAACATAGCTTTCAGCATTTCCAGATTTTTCTACCGCTTCAATCATCGAAAGTACTCGAGCAGGTGCACCACCATGTAATGGTCCACTCATGGCACCAATTGCACCAGAGATAGAGGCAGCAACATCAGCACCAGTTGATGCAATTACTCGACCGGTAAATGTTGATGCATTCATGCCATGTTCTGCAGCTGATACAAAGTAGGCATCAATTGCTCGCACATGTACTGGATCTGGTTCACCGCGCCAGCGAATCATCATTCGCTCAACTACGGTATGAGCTTTATCAATTTCTGATTGTGGAATTGCAGTTGCAATTGTTCCTCTGGCAGATTGGGCAACATAAGAAAGTACCATCACAGATACACGAGCTAGATTACTTCTAGCCTCTTCATCTGAAATATCAAGTAATGGTTTTAGGCCCCAAGCTGGAGTTAACATTGCAATTGCAGATTGCACATCTACACGCACATCTCCAGTATGAACTGGAATTAAAAATGGTTCAGCTGGAGGTAGTCCTGGGTTGAATTCATCATCTACTAACAATCCCCAAACATTTCCAAATGTGACTCGACCAACTAAGTCCTCAATATCAACGCCGCGATATCTAAGGGCGCTACCTTCCTTATCGGGCTCGGCAATTTGAGATTCAAATGCAATTACGCCCTCAAGCCCTGGCTTAAAATCATCGGCCACTTCTATGCTCCCTTAGCTTTTAATCACTCTTTACAATGCTCGTATTGTGCTACCTAGGCGGTAATGCCACAAATCAGATCAGGATGGGGTTGGATAGCGCTATGACAAGTAGGCAAGATATTAGCGCTATGCGCCGCCAGTATGGCGAGGTGGGATTGGTAGAAAGTGATCTACCAAGTGAGCCACTGGCTTTGTTTAATACCTGGCTAGCAGATGCTGCAGCTAATGAGATTGTGGTGGAGGCAAATGCCATGGTCTTATCAACTATTTCTAATGATCTGCCAAGTAGTCGAACAGTTTTGTTAAAGGATTTAACCCAAGATGGATTTACCTTCTTTACCAATTATGGATCAAATAAGGCAAAGGCAATTGAAGATAACAGCAATGTCAGTTTGCTTTTTCCTTGGTATCCAATGGAGCGACAGGTAATAATTCTTGGTAGCGCTAAAAAAATTACTCGCTCAGAAAGTGAAAAATACTTTGCGACAAGACCTCGTTCATCTCAAATCGGAGCTTGGGCAAGTGAGCAATCATCTGAAATTTCATCAAGGCAAGAGTTGGAGAAAAAATTTAAAGAGTTTGAAGATAAGTGGCCAGATAACACAACTATCCCAACACCGCCTGCTTGGGGTGGCTTTGTTGTTTATCCCACATCAATTGAGTTTTGGCAGGGCAGATACTCACGCCTTCATGATCGCATCCAGTATGTGAGAGGTGAGAATAATAATTGGCACCGAAAACGGCTTAACCCCTAATATCTACTTATGAGAGAAATAATATGAGCGATATTAAGATTCCAGAAAATCTAAAGCCAGTCGATGGCAGATTTGGTTGTGGTCCATCAAAAATATTGCCAAACTCAATTGCAAATTTAGCTACTAATTACCAAAATGTTTTAGGAACTAGTCACCGCCAAAAACCGGTTAAAGAGGTAGTTGGTTTAGTTCGAAGTGGACTTAAATCTTTATTCTCACTACCTGATGGATATGAAGTAATAATTGGTAATGGTGGATCTACTGCCTTTTGGGATATCGCAACCTTTGGTTTAATTGAAAATAAATCTCAACACTTAGTCTTTGGTGAGTTTTCTTCAAAGTTTGCACTTTGTGCAACCCAGGCACCAATGATTGCAGAGCCCACAATTATTAAAGCAGAACCTGGTAGCCACCCTGAGGTAAAAGTTGAGGCCGGTGTAGATGTTTATGCGCTAACTCATAATGAGACTAGTACTGGCGTAATGATGCCAATTAAACGACCAGCTGGAACTGAAGGCGCATTACTTCTAGTTGATGCTACAAGTGCCGCAGGTGGATTAGATCTAGATATTTCCCAATCTGATTGCTACTACTTTGCACCACAAAAATCATTTGCCTCCGATGGTGGATTATGGATTGCAATTATGAGTCCAGCTGCTATTGCTAGAGTAGAAAAGATTAAAGCTAGTAATAGATGGGTACCAGCATTTTTTGATCTATCAATTGCAATTGAAAACTCTAGGTTAGATCAGACTTACAACACACCGGCACTTGCCACATTTATTTTGCTAGCTGAACAACTTAAGTGGATGAATGAAAACGGCGGATTAAAATTTGCCGCATCCCGTAGTGCAGATTCTGCTAACCGGCTTTACTCCTGGGCAGAAAAAACTTCATACACCACCCCATTTGTTAGTGACCCTAATATGAGATCTAAGGTTGTAGGCACAATTAATTTTGATGATTCAATTGACGCACTTGAGGTAGCAAAAATTCTAAGAGCAAATGGCATTGTCGATACTGATCCTTACCGCAAACTAGGAAAGAATCAGCTTCGAATTGGAATGTTTCCAGCAGTTGAGCCATCAGATATTGATGCGCTAACTAAATCGATCGAGTATGTAGTAGAAAGGCTTGCCAAATGATGAGTCCAAGGCTTAGACGAATAGTTACTATTGCAATTTTATTTGGGATGGTCGCAATGGTATTAGTCAGCGGCTTATCAAGTTAAGATAGATAAATGAAAGAAGCAATTTTTGTTATCGCAATGGGAATTGTGCTGTGGATTATCGCTCTAGTTTTTGCAATTGTTATGAATGCAGATAGCAAAATCTTGTGGATCTGTGTAGTTGGCGCCTTACTAGGTGCAATTGGCCTTCGTTACACAATTAAACGAGGCGCACGCGGACAGCTTTAATTGCCCTCAATTTGGGATGCAATTCCACGTAACACCTTAGCTAAACGTTCAGCTTCAGTTGCAGATGATGATCTACCACTACGAAGTGAGTTGCTATAGCGATCTAGGATTTTAATTGTGTCCTCAATCATTGCTGCTAAATCATCATTTTTACCACGAGAGCTACCAGAAATTGATGGTGGTGCTTCAACAATTGAAACTGAAAGTGCTTGCGGACCACGACGACCATCGGCAATTGAAAACTCTAATTTGGTTCCAGGCTTCACAGTTGTTACGCCATTTGGTAATGCAGCAGCTGCTAAGTAAACATCTTCACCTTCATCATTAGAGATAAAGCCAAAGCCTTTTTCTAAGCTAAACCATTTAACGCGACCACTAGGCATTGGTATCTCCTTTAAATTTTAGTATTCGTTTAGGCCATCTTTAGATGGGCAGGTGCTTAGTTTATCGCACCTAAGTTGATGCTGGTAGCGCTTTATTCCGCCTTGATTAACGCCTCAGAGTGAGCACCACAGCCATGATCGACTGAAACTACCCGGGCATCCTCAGGTGAGATCGCATTTGAGCAAACACCAAAAGTTGAGCGAAGTGAACCTGCGATTGGAATAAAAAATCCACATGATGAACATGGTTTTGGTGCAGCTGCTGCAATTGGCGCTTTCGGACCACGATCACCTTCATACCATCTCTTACTAGCTGCATCTCTACCAACAATTGATAACACTCTTGCTCTACCAAATCCAAACTCATAAAGCTGGGCTAAATCTAATTCTTCTTCACCAGGTAGAGCGTTAAGCATTGGAACTAATCTTTCATCATCTGGCGCAGTTGGCACAACATCGCCAACACCAATATCACCTGGCTGAATTCGCTGTGAGTATGGAACCCAATTAGGAGCAAGTAATGCTTTAGTTCCTGGTAATAAAACCACATCACAAATAGTTGGTGAGGATTTTTCATCCACCTTTGCCACAGTTACCGCCCAGCGCCAACCTTTATATCCAGGTAGCTTTGCTTCAAATAAATAAGTTGCAACTCGCTCTTCATCAGAATCTACTGAATAAAATTCACCAACAAACTCTGCTTTACCAGCATCTTCAATTGCAGCACTCTTTGCTAACTCAAGGGCAGAGAAAATATCATTTTTATTTACTTCAATATCAACAACCTCAGGATAGGTTTTAGGTGGTGCGATGTAAGGCTTTCTAACAATTACTGGCTTTGCTACCTCTTCAATTTTTGGTTTGGCAATTTCTTCAAGCAACGCCGCATCTACTGGTGCCTCAGGTTCTGCCACCACTGAGTTTTCAGATTTACGAAGCTTTTTAAATAATGATTTTTTCTTTGCCATGAGTTAATTGTAATCTGCAATTGATTAAATGAAAAAAGCCCCCGTTTTTACGCGGGGGCTTTTATCTGTTCTAGATAGATATGTTAGAAATCCATACCGCCACCATCGCCACCAGGCATTGGTGCAGAACTCTTTGGCTCAGGCTTATCTGCAATAACCGCCTCAGTGGTTAAAAACAATGCAGCAATAGATGCCGCATTTTGTAATGCAGATCTAGTTACCTTTGCTGGATCAATAATTCCAGTTTTAATCATGTCTACATACTCACCAGTTGCAGCATTTAAACCAAAACCGGTCTCAAGGCCACGAACTTTTTCAACAACAACGCCACCTTCAAGGCCAGCATTAATTGCAATTTGCTTAAGCGGTGACTCAACTGCGTACTCAACAATTTTTGCACCAGTTGCTTCATCCCCTGTTAGCTTTAATTTAGCAAGTGCAGCCTTTGAGGCTTGTAGTAATGCCACACCGCCACCAGCAACAATTCCCTCTTCAACTGCAGCTTTAGCATTTCTTACTGCATCTTCAATTCGGTGCTTGCGCTCTTTTAACTCAACTTCAGTAGCTGCGCCAGCTTTAATAACTGCCACACCACCAGCAAGTTTTGCCAGGCGCTCTTGTAGTTTTTCGCGATCATAATCTGAGTCACTCTTTTCAATCTCAGATCTAATCTGATTAACACGGCCCTTAATTTGTTCAGCATCGCCGCCACCTTCAACAATTGTGGTCTCTTCCTTAGCGATAACTACCTTACGAGCTGTGCCTAGAAGTTCTAGCGTTGTTTGATCTAGTTTTAGACCAACCTCCTCTGAAATCACAGTGGCGCCAGTCAAGATTGCAATATCTTGCAGCATTGCTTTGCGGCGATCACCAAAACCAGGTGCTTTAACAGCTACTGATTTAAATGTGCCGCGAATCTTATTTACTACCAAAGTTGAAAGTGCTTCACCCTCAACATCTTCGGCAATAATTACTAGTGGCTTGCCAGTTTGCATAACCTTTTCTAAAACTGGAACTAAATCTTTAATATTTGTAATCTTTGAATTTGCGATCAAGATATAAGCATCTTCCATAACTGTTTCCATACGCTCAGTATCAGTTACAAAATATGCTGAGATGTAACCTTTATCAAATCGCATACCTTCAGTTAGCTCTAACTCAAGTCCAAAGGTGTTGCTCTCTTCAACTGTAATTACACCCTCTTTTCCAACCTTATCCATTGCCTCTGCAATCATGGATCCGATTGTGGTATCTGCAGCTGAGATAGATGCAGTTGCTGAGATTTGCTCTCTAGTTTCAACTGGTTTTGCCATCTTTAATAACTCATCAGAGATAACCTCAACTGCTTTTTCAATTCCACGCTTAAGTGACATTGGATTTGAACCAGCTGCAACATTTCGTAGACCTTCACGAACCATTGCTTGGGCTAATACT
Organism: Actinomycetota bacterium; assembly: GCA_009700155.1. Taxonomy (GTDB): domain Bacteria; phylum Actinomycetota; class Actinomycetes; order Nanopelagicales; family Nanopelagicaceae; genus Nanopelagicus. The sequence continues at coordinate 5,241 of WLMP01000020.1, read as the reverse complement.
GTGGCAGTAGTTGTGCCATCACCGGCAACATCATCTGTCTTTTTTGCAACCTCTTTAACTAAATCTGCACCAATTTTTTCCCATGGATCTTCTAACTCAATCTCTTTCGCAATTGAAACACCATCATTAGTAATTGTTGGTGCGCCCCATTTTTTCTCCAGCACAACATTTCGACCACGAGGTCCAAGGGTTACCTTGACCGCATCGGCCAATGTATTCATGCCACGCTCTAATGCGCGACGAGCCTCTTCATTAAAGGCAATCATCTTTGCCATATTTATTTCTCCCTTTTTTTTCACTTCTTGCTTAAATTAAGTAGTAGGTGTTTTTATCACTCTCACCCATAGAGTGCTAAGGCCAAATCTAGAGGATTTATTCCAGATGCGCCAAATTAGGCGGTTAAAGCTGGGGGTAGAAAGGTTGCTTAGAGGGTAAAGCCGAGTTTGCTACTAGATCTAGCCATGGTCCTTGTATCTCTAATTCGGCGTAATCTTTTAACCAAAATTGGTTGTGCCATTAGCGCCTCTTGGCGATCAATCAAATTATTTAATAACTGGTAGTACGCAGGTGGAGTTAAATTAAATAACTCCTTAATTGCACTCTCCTTAGAGCCAGCATGGCGCCACCAATTGCGTTCAAACTCAAGCAACTTAATCTCTAGCTCAGATAAACCAGTAGCTACTGAATCTGAGGTTGGATCAATAAAGGCGGACATAGGTATATCTTAAAAGAAGGGTGTGACATATTGAGGTTATTACCCTTTGAGCGTGGCGAATAAAGAATGAATTATTTTTTAATTAAGATCAAAGTTTTCAACTGGTGAAACCTTGATCATTTCCGCATAATCCTTGCGGTTAGCACTTCTAATTAAGTTTCTGATCATGGTTGGAAAAACTAATATATGAAACGGCAGCACTGCATACCAGTACAACTGACCACCTAAGCCACGGGGTGAAAATGAAGCCTCCTGCACAACCTCACTTTTACCATTTGGTAATTTTGAAATTCTAAACTCAAGCCAAGCTTTTCCAGGCAAAATCATCTCCGCATATAACTTAAGTGATTGCTCTGGTACTAATGATTCCACTCGCCAAAAATCTAGTGAATCGCCAACCCTTAAATGAATTGGATCTCTTCTGCCTCGCCTAAGTCCTACGCCACCAATCATTCGATCTAATAGACCACGTAAGTACCAAAGAAAATCTGCACCATACCAACCATTTTCGCCACCGATCTCTTCAATGGCCTCCCATAAACTCTTAATTGATGCATCAGTTGTTCGTACTTTCTTATCCTTAAGTAACATCTCGCCTGCCCACTCTGGATCAGATTGTGCCTTCTGCCATGGCGCAGTTGGCAAAGTTGCATCTGACCACCTGGTAGAGACTGTATTACTTGAAACATTACTTAACGCTAAAGTAACTGCGCCATCAACATCTATTAAACCTTCGGCAGGTTTTGGAATTAATTTATCAATGGATTTTTTAGGATCAGCTACTACCTCACTAATTAGTGAGCCAACTAATGGGCGAGCAAGTGAGGTTGGTACTGGGGTAACAAAGCCAATCCAAAGGCTAGATAGTTTTGGTGTTAATACTGGCACCTTAATAATTAAACGCTTTCTAAGCCCAGATAATTTAGCAAATTTTTGCATCATATCGGCATAGGTCAAAACCTCAGGGCCACCAATATCAAATACGCCACCAACTGGTTTTTCTAACTTTGCGCAATTTCTTAGATACCAAAGTACATCTCTGATCGCAATTGGATGAGTTTTATTTGAAACCCATTTTGGTGTGGTCATTACCGGTAAGCGATGAGTTAAGTGTCTTAACATCTCAAAGGAGGCAGAGCCAGATCCAATAATAATTCCAGCACGTAGCTCTAAAACTGGCACAGATGTAGTTGCCAATTCTTTACCAGTATTTGCTCTAGAGGTTAGATGCTTACTAGTTTTCTCATCATTATTAATTCCACCTAAATAAACAATTTGTGAAACCCCACAGCTTTGCGCAGCCTTTGCAAAATTTCTAGCCATGGCAGATTCAATCTCATCAAAATTTGGACCTAAATTAATTGAGTGCAGTAAGTAGTAAGCGGTATGAACTCCAGTCAATGCATCTTTAGTTGATTGAAAATCTGATGCATTTCCAGTTGCAATCTCTACTTGATTAGCCCAAGAGTGGCTTTGTGCCTTATTGGCATCACGCACAAATACCCGCACATCTGCACCATCTGCTAACAATGCAGTAACTAGCCGGCCGCCCACATACCCAGAGGCACCAGTAACTAGAATTTTGCGCGCTTGGCTCATGGTGAAAACAGTAGACTTAATTCAATGAATAAACCAAAGGTAGTGATCCTAGGTGGCGGGTTTGGTGGCCTTGCCGCCGCTCGTGCGCTGCATAAAGCAGCCGATGTCACAGTGGTTGACCGCCATAATTATCAAACCTTCCTACCCCTGCTCTATCAGGTATCAACGGCAGGTCTAGCAGCAGATCATGTGGCTTATCCAATTAGAGGAGCATTAAGAAAAACTCCAGTTAAATTTCGAATGGGTTCACCTATTTCTATTGATCATAAAAACAAAGAGGTTAAGTTAGATAGTTCTGAGCTTTTAAAATTTGATCATTTAATTATTGCCTTAGGTTCGGTAAGTGCTGATTTTGGAATTCCAGGGGTTAAAGAGTTCACATTAGGAATGAAAACTGTCTCTGAAGCACTAACTATTAGAGCTGAGATTATGCGCAGGTTTGAAGATCTATGCCGCTTTGAAGATGATACAAAGTTATCAATTACTGTCGTAGGTGGTGGACCAACTGGTGTTGAGATGGCAGGGGCAATAGCTGAGTTAATTCGTGGTCCACTTAAATCTGATCAAGCAAATGCTGCTGCTCATATTGATATCACTCTTATTGAAGCTGGACCAAGATTGCTTCCGCCATTTGCACCATCATTATCAGCTAGAACTAAAAAAGATTTAGAAAAGCTAGGGGTTAAAGTTTTAGTAAATGCAGCTGTACAAGAGGTTGAGCATAGAAAAATAAAGTTAAAAGATGGCAGCACGATTGCCTCTGAGATAACTATCTGGGCAGCAGGTGTTAAAGGTTCCGATGCGATGCTGCAATTAAATCTGCCAACGCTTGGAAATAGAGTTGCAGTAGAACCTACTATGCAGGTGAAAAATTACCCATATATTTGGGCGTTAGGTGATATCGCAGCTAGTGTTGATAAAAATGGTAATCAACTACCGATGGTAGCGCCAGTTGCAATTCAGCAAGGAAAATTTATAGCTAAACAAATTGCCCGTCTTGGAAAAAATAAGAGCCTAGAAAACTTTAAGTACTTAGATAAAGGATCAATGGCAACTATTGGTAGAAATAAAGCGGTTGTGCAGGTAAAGGGGATAAAGATTTCTGGTGCGATTGCCTGGTTAATCTGGCTATGGCTACATCTTTTCTACCTATTGGGCGGTAGAAACAAGATTGGAACCATGGCAGATTGGACTTGGAATTATTTAACATTTGATCGTGGTAACCGACATATTATGGATTCCTAGTAAAAATGGCTACTGCGGTATACCGAAAATATATAGAGGTAGATGGTCATCAGCTTTGGTGTGTTAAGTGGAAGAAGAATGGCGAACCAGTTGTATTACTACACGGTGGATTAAGCCATACCCAAAAGTGGGAGAAACAAATCCTGCCAGCGGTAGCAAAAACACATGAGCCTTTTGCATATGATCGAACCGCGCATGGTAGAACCAAAGTTAGAAAAGGTTATATGCACTTTGATTTTCAAGTTAGTGAGTTAATAGATTATTTAGAGAGTGTGGTTAAAAAACCAGCTCATATCATTGGATGGAGTGATGGTGGCAATATTGGTCTACTTGCAGCCCTTAAGCGACCTGATTTAATTAAATCTTTAGTTGGTATCGGGATGAACTACACTTGGGATGCTGGATTATCATTTGATTTAGATAATATTTCAGTCAGTGAAGAGGAAAAATTAAATTTTGCTAAGCTTTCAAAGCAAGATCCGCAGCTACTTCCTGAAATAATTCATAAAGCCTTTACAGTTTGGAAAACTGAACCAAATATAAAGCTTTCTAAATTAAAAAAGATTAAGTGTCCAGTATTGGTCTTAGCCGGAGATGACGAGCCCTTTACTAGCCAAATGACCTGGCAGATGTATGAGGCGATCCCAAATGGTCGGCTAGCGGTAATTCCAGGTTCTAGTCATAATTTAGTTAATGAAAAAACTAAATTGATGCAGGAAGTTATTAAAGATTTCTATCAGAATTTAAGTTTTCCAATTACAAAAATGCCAAATCGGCGGGCTAAGAGACAAGCAAAGATTCTAAAAAACTCTTAATTCTCCTGGTGCACCAGCTGGCACAAATGGCTTGGTCGGAAATACTTGATCAACTTTTTTATATGGTGAATTTTGTGCTGGGCGCAAGTCTGCTTCACCTTTATTAGGCCACATAGAAAATGCCCGCTCTGCTTGCGCGGTAATTGTTAGTGATGGATTTACTCCTAAATTGGCAGTTACTGATGCACCGTCAACAATATGCATCGTTGGATAGTTATAAACCCGGTGGTATGGATCAATCACACCAGTATTAATTGATTCACCAATTACACAGCCGCCAACAAAGTGGGCGGTAAATGGTGCGTTGATTAAATCACCAATGTGACCACCGGCAATACCACCATTATTTTCAGCAATTCTTCGTGCCACCTCATTAGCTGCTGGGATGTAGGTAGCGTTTGGAGTTTTAGAATCATTTTTTGAAGTTAATCTAAAACCAAATAAACCGCGTTTTCCAGTAACGCTAATTGCTGAATCAACATTTTGCATAATTAATGCCACAACTGTTCGCTCACTCCACTGCCTAACATCTAAGATTTTTAAGACTAAAGAGGGTTTAGTAATTACTTGCCTTAGCCATTGTTTACGACGATCTCTAATATTTGCACTATCGGTCATAACTGTCTGTAGTAGCCCCATAAAGTTAGATCCTTTGCCATATCTAACTGGCTCAACATGGGTGTGATCATCAGGGAAAAATGATGAAGTAATTGCTGAACCCTTACTAAAGTCAGTACCACCCTTTGGCATTATGCTGCCAGTTAATGCTTCACTATTTGTTCTAGATAGCTTTCCTAATTGATCACTGATCTTTGGTAGCACACCAGTTGATTTCATTTTATGTAGTAACTTTTGAGTGTTATATGT
>WLMP01000002.1 GCA_009700155.1 Actinomycetota bacterium | reverse complement strand
TTTCAGAAGATATTAAAGCCACGGTGGTTAGTTGAAGCAATTGCTATACCTGTGAGTGCAACTATTCCATGTTTACCGGTAATTCTGCTCTTATCTAATGAATTCTCAATAGCAACAATCCCGTCAAATATTTTGGTCGCACCAGTTATTGCACCAATTACGGTACTAGGATTTCTAAGCGCAATTTTAACGCCAATTATTTCAAGTGTGGGAGCCATTCTATTTGCCGCAGCATCTTTTTTTGCTAAATACATTGTAGTTGTCAGTGATGCAATGGAAAAGTTTCCATCAATTCACTTTAATGATACTAGAGTCTATATATTTATTTTTATACTCTCACTAGCACTTTACTTCAATCATCAGAAAAGCATTGCAGTCATAATTACAGCGCTGCTATTAGTGCAACTCGTTTTTACTACCATCTCTTGGCCAGGTAGAAATTGGCAAGTTGTAAATTGTGATGTTGGACAGGGTGATGCAATGGTGGTTAATTTGGGCACAAGCTCTGCAATTGTCATTGATACAGGGCCAGATCCTGGTGCGATAGATAATTGTCTAAGAGCTCTAAACATTAAGACAATACCGTTGCTAATTCTTACTCATTTTCACTCTGATCATGTTGGAGCGATTTCTGGTGTAGTTAAAGATCGATTCATCGGACAGGTTTGGATATCTAACCTGCATCAACCAGAGTCAGCATATGAGCGGGCAATGAAAGAATTAGTAGGGATAGAAGTCAAAAGTGTCACCAAGGGTGAGAGCTACCTTTTTCCTGAGAGTAATGTTGAGATTAAAGTTTTGTGGCCTCAATCTAGTGGCGTAAATTTTAAGGAACTACCAGGGGATGGCTCAAAGATTAATAACTCGAGTATTTCTTTAATTCTCAAAACAAATGATCTTTCAGTTTTTGCAGGTGGTGATATCGAACCTGAGGTTCAAGAAGTTATAACTACCTCTGGCTTATTGTCCGATGTAGACCTATTAAAGGTCTCTCATCATGGCTCTGCCTATCAGTATGTGCCAATGCTTGATATCTTAAAACCTGAGATTGCGATAATTAGCGTTGGCAGTGAAAACAGTTATGGTCATCCAGACGTTGAATTTGTCAATGAACTAGAGAAAAGATCTATTTCAGTTTGGCGAACCGATCTATCTGGTGGCATATCGGTTGCACCTACCAATAAGATCAGGGTTACTGGAAAAGAATGGTGGAAAATTAGGTGGGGTTAGTCCTTATACAAGGCTCGGAAAGTCTTCTGGCAGATCGTGCGATTTCCCAGATCATTTCAAAATACCCTAATGCTCAAATTTCTAACTTATACTCAGATGAAATTGAGGTCGGGGTAATTACCGATAACTTGGCGCCATCGTTATTTGGCGATCAAAGATTAGTTGTAATAAGAGATATCCAAGATTTAGATGCAGACTGTAGTGAAGAAGTCATCTCATATCTAGAAAATCAAGATCAGAATTTAATATTAGTTCTTTGGCACAAAGGTGGAGTAAAGGGTAAAGGTTTAGTTGATAAGATTAAAAAGCTTGAGCCTCAAATCATTCCTGCAGAGGCAATTAAGAAAGATAGCGAGAAATCAGATTTTATTCGTAATGAGTTTAAGTCGTTAAATAGGAAGATAACAACCGAAGCCGTTCAGGCACTAATTGATTCATTAGGTAGTGATTTACGTGAGTTAGGTGCTGCATGTTCACAGTTAGCCTCTGACGTCGCTTTGCAAAAAGTAATTGATGAAGCAGATGTTGCTAAATATCAACAGGGCAGAGTTGAAAGTACTGGCTTTGATGTTGCCGATGCTGCTGTTGATGGGAAAACTGCTGAAGCGTTAATTGCACTTAGAAACGCCTTAGCAACTGGTACCGATCCAGTGCTAATTGTTAGTGCACTTGCATCATCTTTTAGGACTCTAGCAAAGGTGTCAGGAAGTTCTAAAAGCTCAAACTCATATGAATTAGCATCTTCACTTGCACTTGCGCCGTGGCAAATAGAAAAAGCTAGAAAACAGTTAGCCGGGTGGAGTGATAATGGATTAGTTAAGGCTGTTATCGCTATTGCGGCAGTAGATGCTGATATAAAGGGTGCAGCAAGTGATCCAAAATACGCTCTAGAACGGGCGATAATGACCGTATCAACTGCAAAAAGTACTCGCTAATCAGGCTCAGTTTGAGCGTAATGGCCTGCGCTGATACCCTTGCCAACTTGAAGTCATAAATACAAACGAGAAAAGGTACACCTAAGTGGCAAACATTAAGTCTCAGATCAAACGAATCCGTACTAACAACAAAGCACAGGATCGCAACCGGGCTTATCGTTCAGCGCTTCGCACTGCAATTCGTAAATTCAGAGAAGCGGTAACCGCTGGTGATGCTGCAAAAATAAAGTCTGAGTTTAAGGATGCATCTCGTACATTAGATATGGCAGTTTCAAAAGGTGTAATTCATGCCAACAACGCAGCAAATAAAAAATCAGCTATGGCTAAATTGGCCAACAAAGCTGGTATTCGTTAATTTCTTAGACATTTCTAAGGCATAGATGCCTGCTATTTCAATTGCAAAATCTCCGCAACCTGCTGCAACCAATCCACAGCAAATAAGAAATTTCTGCATCATTGCCCATATTGACCATGGTAAATCAACGTTGGCAGATCGTATGCTTGGTATTACCGGTGTTGTTGAAGATAGAAATATGCGTGCACAATATTTAGATCGCATGGATATTGAGCGCGAACGTGGCATAACTATAAAAAGTCAGGCAGTTAGATTGCCATGGCGTTCTGGTATTGATGGCCAAGAATATATATTAAATATGATCGATACTCCCGGACATGTTGATTTTACCTATGAAGTTTCAAGGTCGCTTGCAGCATGTGAGGGTGCAATCCTTTTAGTTGACTGTGCTCAAGGAATAGAAGCTCAGACGCTTGCCAACTTATACCTTGCAATGGAAAACAACCTAACAATCATTCCAGTGTTGAATAAAATAGATTTACCAGCCGCACAGCCAGAAAAATTCGCTGAAGAATTAGCAAATTTAATCGGATGCAAACCAGAGGATTGTTTAAGAGTCTCTGGCAAAACAGGTGAGGGCGTTGAAGTATTGTTAGATGAAATAGTTAAGCAGATTCCACCTCCAATTGGAGATCCAAAAGCGCCAACTCGAGCACTCATTTTTGATTCAGTTTATGACTCCTATCGAGGTGTTGTTACTTATGTTCGGGTTGTAGATGGGCATCTATCGCCAAGAGATCAAATTCAAATGTATTCAACTGGAGTTCGCCATGAGATGTTAGAAGTTGGTGTAATTTCTCCAGAACCTATGGCAAGTAAGGGGCTTGGCGTAGGAGAAGTAGGTTACTTAATTACTGGAGTTAAAGATGTTAGACAATCTCGTGTTGGTGACACGGTAACTACATATAACAATCCTGCCACAGTTGCCCTTGCTGGCTATAAAGATCCAAAACCAATGGTTTTTTCTGGTTTATTTCCACTAGATGGTGCTGAGTATCCAATGTTGCGTGAAGCGTTAGATAAGTTGCAACTAAATGATGCGGCATTAGTTTTTGAACCAGAGTCCTCTGCTGCTTTAGGTTTTGGTTTTAGATGTGGATTCCTTGGTTTACTACATATGGAAATAGTTAGAGAAAGACTGGAAAGAGAAGCTGGATTAACCTTAATATCAACTGCACCTAGCGTTGTTTACAACGTCACATTAGATGACGGAAAGAAACTAGTGGTTACAAACCCATCTGAGTATCCCGATGGAAAAATACTGGAAGTGTTTGAGCCAATTGTTAAGGCCACAATCCTGGCACCAAGTGAATTCATAGGAACGATTATGGAGCTCTGTCAGCAACGAAGAGGAGTTCAAAAAGGAATGGATTATTTATCGGAAGATCGAATAGAGATTCGATACACCCTTCCTTTAGCTGAGATTGTCTTTGATTTTTTTGACCAGCTTAAGTCACGCACTAGGGGATATGCATCTTTGGATTATGAGCCAATAGGTGAAGAAGCGGGAGATCTTGTTAAGGTTGATATTCTGCTTCAAGGTGAAAAAGTTGATGCATTTAGTCAGATTGTGCACAGAGATAAAGCGTATGCATATGGTGTATCAATGACTGGAAAACTGCGCGAACTAATACCTCGCCAGCAGTTTGAAGTTCCAATACAGGCAGCCATTGGTGCCAAAATAATAGCTCGCGAGAACATTAGGGCAATCAGAAAAGATGTACTTGCAAAATGTTACGGTGGCGATATTACGCGTAAGCGCAAACTTTTAGAGAAGCAAAAAGAGGGAAAGAAGAGAATGAAAATGGTTGGTCGTGTCGAGGTTCCGCAAGAGGCATTCATTGCTGCGCTAACAACAGATGCAGATAAAGCGAGTGAAAAGAAAAAGTAAGTGAAATTAGCCTTCTATATCCATATTCCCTATTGCAGTAAAAGGTGTGGCTATTGTGATTTCAATACATATACTCCCTCTGAGCTAAAAATTTCATCAGGTTTAAATGAGATTTCAAATAACTATATTGATCTAGTGCTTAAGGAATTAGAACTAGCAAAAAGTAAAATACAAGAGCCGGTGCATGTATCCTCAATATTCTTTGGGGGCGGAACACCATCACTAATGGAACCTGAAGATCTTGGTCGGGTTATTAGGAAAATCAGAACTGATTTTGTTCTAACGGATGAGGTTGAAATTACTCTTGAAGTTAACCCAGACTCAGTTGATAAGCAAAAACTTCAGCAGTTTTTTGACGTAGGAATAAACCGAGTATCTATCGGAATGCAATCTGCAGTAAGTCATGTTTTAAAAACTTTGGATAGAACTCATAATCCAGAGAACATCTCGAAAGTAACTAATTGGGCAAATGAGGTTGGGTTCAAGGAAATTTCAGTAGATCTAATCTATGGAACCCCTGGTGAAAGCAAAGAAGATTGGCAGGTATCAATTGATTCAGCGCTATCGCTTCCGATTTCACATATCTCTGCTTACGCATTAATAGTTGAGCCTGGCACTAAGTTGGCAGCACAGATAAAAAGAGGAGAGGTAGATCAGGTAGATGATGACCTGACTGCAGAAAAATACTTAATGGCAGATCAAGCATTCACCAATGCTGGCTTTAATTGGTATGAGCTAAGCAATTGGGCAAAAGATGGATCAAGAAGTAAGCACAATCTTTCTTATTGGTTAGGTGAGAATTGGTGGGGAATTGGACCAGGTGCACACTCTCACTTGAATGGTGAAAGATTTTGGAATGTTAAGCATCCCAGCATGTATAAAGAGAAAATCGAGTTAAATCAATTACCAATTGCAGACTCTGAAATTCTAGATAGTAAGCAAATTGAGAGTGAAAGGTTAATGCTTTCAATAAGGCTAACAAGTGGAATCGAAACTAAGTCATTAAATGAGAAACAGATAACTGATTTATCTGGGTATGTTGAATCTGGACACCTCAATCACTCAGACTGGCAGCAAGGCAGAGCAATACTGACCCTGAATGGCAGACTTATCGCTGATCGAATAGTCCGAGAAATCCTGTTGTAGTAGCGTTGGCATATGAGCAATAAAATGCAAGGTAGACAACTTGAAATTCTGCGAGCCATAGTTGATGAGTATGTTTCAACTGAAGAGCCAGTGGGTTCTAAGACATTAGCTGCTCGTTCAGGACTAGGGGTTTCTCCTGCAACTATTAGAAATGAAATGGCTGTACTAGAAGATGCTGGCTTAATTACTCAACCACACACCAGTGCTGGAAGAATTCCAACTAATAAGGGTTATAGAGTTTTTGTTGACCAGCTTGCTGATGTTAAGCCACTATCTAGTGCTGAGCGCAGAGCAATTGAGACCTTTCTTGACGGCGCCACTGATCTAGATGATGTAATTTCTAGAACTGTAAGACTGCTTGCCCAAGTTACGAAGCAAGTGGCTGTAGTCCAGTATCCATCATTAATTAAAGCAAAAGTTAGACATATTGAGTTAGTTCTATTGAATAACTCAAGAGTTATGGTTGTTTTAATTACAGATACTGGAAGAGTTGAGCAACGAATGGTCGAACTGCCATTTAATGTTAGTGACGCATCATTATCAGACTTGCACAAAAAACTTAATAGTAAGATATCAAAACAAACACTATCAAATATTGCCGGTACTTTAGATGGAATTAGTGATTCCTATAGTGGCGAAGATAAGTCAAATGTTATAGTTCTAATATCCACTTTGATAGAGATGGCAATTGAACATCCTGAAGAGAAAGTTGTTTTTGCCGGAACATCTAATTTAGCTCGTGCAAATCAAGATCTCTCAAGTAGTATTCAATCAATTTTAGAAGCTCTGGAAGAGCAAGTCGTACTTTTAAGGTTGCTATCTGGTACGGACTCTTCTGTCAGAGTAAAAATTGGTGATGAACAGAGCGAAAAGAGTTTCAAGAAAACCAGCCTTGTAACTGTAGGTTATGCCAATATTGGGGCGTTAGGAATCTTAGGTCCAACTCGAATGGATTACGCTGCCTCAATTAGCGCAGTTAATGCTGTAGCAAATTATGTTGGTAGATTTTTGACTGAGAGCAAATAAATGGCGGACCTTTATGAAACCCTTGGTGTTGATCGAGATGCTAGTTTTGACGATATAAAAAAAGCGTATCGTAAGTTAGCGCGTAGTTATCATCCTGATGTTAATCCTGATCCAGAAATGGCAGAAAAGTTTAAGGAAATTACCGCTGCTTATGAAGTGTTAAGTGATCCAGACAAGCGACAAAATTATGATGTTGGCGGCAATGGTTTTGGTGGGTTTAATAACGGAGGTTTTGGTTTCAGTGACATTATGGATGCTTTTTTTGGTGGCGGACAACAACGCGGACCAAGGCCAAGGAATAGACCTGGCCAAGATGCGCTTATAAGAGTTGAAGTGGACTTAATGGAAGCAACCTTTGGGTGTGAACGCGATTTGAATGTAGAAACAGCTATAACTTGTAACAAATGTAATGGGACAGGGTGTGCGAATAATTCAAAACCTAGAACTTGCGATATTTGCAAAGGGCGAGGAGAAACTCAACAAGTTGCACGTTCAATTCTTGGACAGGTTATGACAAGTCGACCATGTGCAAGTTGCCAAGGATTTGGTTCGGTAATTTCTGATCCATGTGGTGAGTGTGCAGGTGACGGCAGAGTAAGAGCTAGAAAGAGTATTCCTATAAAAATTCCTGCAGGAGTTGAAACTGGCAACAGAATCCAACTAAGTGGGCAAGGAGAGGTTGGCCCTGGTGGTGGAGCGGCAGGAGATCTATATGTTGAAATTATCGAATTACCTCACGATTTTATTATTAGAGAAGAAAGCAACCTACATATTTCAATATCAATTCCAGTGACCTCCGCTGCGGTTGGTACAAAAGTTGTTATAGATACCTTAGATGGTAAGCAGGAAGTAGAAATAAAAGAAGGAACACAAAGTGGTTCAACTGTTGTTTTAAGAGGCCTTGGCGTCACAAGATTAAGGGGATCAGGAAGGGGAGACTTAATTGTGCATATTCAAGTACTTACCCCAACAAAACTAAATAAAGAGCAAAGTGATTTGTTTAAGAAGATTGCAAGTATAAGAAATGAAGGTTTAGATAAAGTCAAGATTAATACCAATGAAGAACAAGGATTCTTTAATAAAGTTAAAAGAGCATTTAGATAGTGAGCTCATTATTTTTTGTAGATAATATTGACTCCAATGAAGTCCAGCTTCTAGAAAATGAGGAAGCACACCACGCGATTAAAGTATTACGTTTATCTCTTGGTGAACAATTAATAATTTCGGACGGCAAAAATACTTGGGTTTCTGGCGAAATTATTGAAGTTAATAGAAAATCACTTAAATTTAGAGTTGGTAAACGAGGAAGTATCAAATTATCTAAGCCAGAATTAATTGTTATTCAAGCTTTCACTAAGTCGGACAGAAATAAGGAAATGCTTGAACTACTCACTGTTTCCGGAGTGGATCAAATAATTCCATGGGAGTCTGAACGCTCAATTAGTAAATGGCAGCCGGATTCAGCTGATAAGTGGATGATTACAGTTAAAGAGGCATGCAAACAGTCGAAACGATTGAGGCTACCTACTATTAGTGATCCGATGAAAATTGGACAAGTTACGGACGTATTAAAGAACAATTTTTCGGTAGTTTTCCATGAAAGCTCAACTCATAAGTTTAGTAATACAGTTATTCCTTCAGAACTTGAAAAAATCTTTTTAATTATTGGACCAGAAGGTGGAATTACTCAAGAGGAAGTAGAAGCATTTAAGTCTGCTGGTGCAGGTGTTGCCCGCTTAGGAGAACCAGTACTGCGTTCTGCCCACGCTGGATTTGCTGCGCTCTCAGCTCTTCAAACTAAACTTGGGAGATGGTAGAAATGGACTGCTTGTTTTGTAAAATTGTAGATGGCAGTATCCCAGTGTCTATTGTTAAACAAACAGAAAAAGTCACGGCTTTTAATGACATTTCTCCTCAAGCTCCAACGCATGTATTAATTATCCCCAATCAACATTTTGAAAATATGGGAAGAGTGGCTGAAGCAGATCCAGAGCTTGCCGGTGAGATTCTAAAAGTCACATCTGCTATCGCCAAGGATTTGGGTTTAGAAAGCTGGCGAATCAATGCCAACACTGGAGCAAGCGCAGGTCAGTCTGTATTTCACGCTCATATTCACCTCATGGGTGGCCGAACATTCGCTTGGCCGCCAGGTTAAATATAGAATTAGAGCAATGGACCCCATAGTTATAAAAGTCCCAACTGTTTTTCCCATGGTTTCATTAGTTGGTCCAAGTGATTCGTATTTAAGAATTTTGGAAAGTAGTTTTCCTCAACTTTCGATAACTGTAAGAGGAAACGAAATTTATGTTAAAGGTGATGAAGATAAAGCCAGAGTATTTACTGGACTAATAGAAGAGTTAATTGCTTTATTACGTTCTGGCCAGAATTTAACTGCAGACATGGTAAGTCGTTCAGTAGGAATGGTAAATCAAAATCCAACTGAGCATCCTGCAGAAGTTTTATCTCTTAATATCCTCAGTAATAGAGGAAAAACAATTCGTCCTAAAACTTCAAATCAGAAGAAGTATGTTGATGCGATAGATACAAACACAATCACTTTCGGAATCGGTCCGGCAGGCTGTGGAAAAACATACCTAGCAATGGCAAAAGCGATTCAGTCACTACAATCAAAGCAAGTAAATAGAATTATCTTGACTAGACCAGCAGTTGAGGCAGGAGAAAGATTAGGTTTCCTACCTGGAACTTTGCATGAAAAAATTGATCCATATTTAAGACCATTATTTGATGCTCTACACGACATGATTGATCAAGATGCTATTCCTAGGCTAATGAGTTCAGGTGTAATTGAAGTAGCACCGCTTGCATATATGCGTGGAAGAACACTAAATGATGCATTTATTATTTTAGATGAAGCTCAGAATACAACTGCAGAGCAAATGAAGATGTTTTTGACGAGATTAGGGTTTGGATCAAGAATGGTTGTTACCGGAGATATCACCCAAGTCGATCTACCAAACAATTCCCAATCGGGTCTAAAAATCGTTCAAGATATTTTAAAAGAGGTTGATGATATTTCATTTATCTACCTAAATGCTGAGGATGTAGTTCGCAATCGGTTAGTAGGAGAGATTGTTACAGCGTATGGAAACTGGGATGAGAATATTTCAAAATCCACATTTCCATTAAGAAGCGGAAAAGGTGATCGCTAATTACTCAAATTGAGTAGCCGATATGAAAATAGATTTAGAGAATAACTCCAGTCATACCTGTGATGAGGCACGTTTGATATCCCTTGCAGATTTTTCCTTAAATCAACTTGGTATCCATCCTGATTCAGAGCTTGCGATAAGACTTGTAGATGAGATTGAAATGGAAAAATTACATTTGAAATGGATGGATCTACCTGGTGCAACTGATGTGATTTCCTTTCCAATGGATGAAATGAAGCCACATACGGCCTCGAATGGTCCTGGCGTAATTGGTGACATAGTTATATGTCCTGCATATGCTGAGAAAAATGGTAAACAATCCTTAGATCTTGAACTTGAACTACTAACCATCCACGGTGTTCTACATTTACTTGGATTTGATCATGAAGATATAAATGATGAAGTCAAAATGTTTGGGTTACAAGATGAGTTTCTAAGTAAATGGAGGTCGATAAAGTGAGCATCGAGTCATTGCTCTTAATTGTCTTGTTATTACTGTTTGCGGGCTTTCTTGCTGGCTGCGAGTCGGCTTTAACATCGCTTTCTCGACTTTTAATTGAAGAAATCGTTGAAGCAAAACCAAATTATAAGAAAAGGTTTGAGAACTTTGTTGAAAATCCTGCCAGGTTTTTGAACGTAATACTTTTAGTCCGTAAGAGCTGTGAATTAACAGCAACCGCTCTTGTTGCAACCTTCTTTGTTGAAGGCAGTTCAAACAAAGGACTATCACTTGTTTGGGCGATCTCTATAATGGTTGCTATTTCATATGTAGTGGTGGGAGTTGGCCCAAGAACTTTAGGTAAGCAAAATGCAGTTAAATGGGCAAGGCCAGCAATAACTATTGCTGTGCTGATGTCTAAGTTACTAGGTCCTCTTACAACACTTCTGATTGGCATTGGAAACGCAATTACACCTGGAAAAGGATTCAAATCTGGCCCATTTTCTACCGAAGCAGAATTCAGAGATTTAGTAGATCAAGCACGTGAGAGTGGTTTTGTAGAAGAGTCAGAGCGGGAAATGATTCATTCAGTTTTCGATCTTGGTGAAACACTTGTGCGCGAACTTATGGTCCCAAGAACTGAAATGGTCTGGATTGAAGCTGATAAAACTGTGAGGCAGGGATTATCACTAGCACTTCGCTCAGGATTTACTCGCATTCCAGTTATCTCTGAAAACTTAGATAATGTCGTAGGAATTGCTTATGTTAAAGATCTAGCTAAAAGAGTACATGACAATCCTAACTCTGAAGTCAATGAAAAAGTTGAAGACCATTTACGCAAGGCAACCTTTGTGCCTGAAAATCAAACTGCTGATGAATTGTTAAAGCAAATGCAGAGGGATCAAATTCATATGGCAATTGTTGTAGATGAATATGGTGGAACTGCAGGAATAATAACAATTGAAGATATCTTAGAAGAGATAGTTGGTGAGATTGCTGATGAGTATGATGATAACGAAATAGAAGAAGTTGAGTGGTTAGATGAAAAGAAGGCAAGAATCTCAGTCAGGCTTCATGTGGAGGATTTTGCCGAGCAATTCGAAAGCGTTTTTACTGATGAGGAAATCGAAGATGTTGATTCAATTGGTGGATTAATAGCAAAACATTTGGGGCGCGTGCCTATTCCGGGCAGCACAATTACCGTACCTGGATGGAAATTAACTGCTGAAAGGCCTACAGGTCGCAGACATAGAATTGCCACGGTACTAGTCGAAAAAATTGAAGAATCAGGAAAGCTAACTGATCAGTTGTAAGATGCTCTAATGCGTATCGTTAGATTCACCGCACCCATCGAATTAGGAATCGGGACTGATCCGCTATTTGGTGTATTAAACGATAAGGATGCAATTCTAGTTCTTCGTGGTGATCCAATTTATGCTGGAATTGTGCCACAAGATAAGACAATTAATTTATCTGAAGTAAAGTTATTAGCTCCAGTTATCCCAAGAAGCAAAGTTGTGTGTATTGGGAAAAACTATGCAGATCATGCAGCAGAAATGGATTCCGAAGTTCCAAGTGAGCCAATAATATTTATGAAACCAAATACATCAGTAATTGGGCCAAATGAAACTATTATTTGGCCAAGAATGAGTCAGCGAGTAGATTACGAAGCAGAATTAGCGATAGTAATTAGTAGAATCTGTAAAGAAGTACCTGCAGAAAAAGCAAAAGATGTTATTTATGGGTACACGTTAGCTAATGATGTAACGGCCCGAGATTTACAAAAGATAGACGGACAATGGACAAGAGCAAAAGGTTTTGACACATTTTGCCCATTGGGCCCTTGGATTGAAACAGAATTTACTCCCGATACTCAGAAAATTACTGCTACATTAAATGGTGAAATTAAACAGTCGTCAGTTCTTTCTGAGATGATATTTAAGGTTCCGCAAATTATCGAGTTTGTTACAAATGTGATGACACTACTTCCTGGAGATGTGATTTTAACTGGCACTCCAGCTGGTATCGGTCCAATGCCTGCCGGGTCCTCAATTTCGATTTCAATTGATGGATTAGGCACACTTACCAATAAGGTTTCCTCCCGTGTCCAATAAAACTGAAGTAAGAGTTAGGTTTGCGCCCTCACCAACTGGCGATTTGCATGTTGGAAACATTAGAACAGCTTTATTTGATTGGGCCTATGCCAGACACACAGGTGGAAAGTTAATTTTTCGTATTGAAGATACCGATACTGAAAGAGTGACTGATCAATATATTCAGGCAGCAATTGAGACTTTAAAGTGGTTAGGACTTAACTGGGATGAGGGACCTGAGGTCGGTGGAGATTTTGGACCTTACCTGCAATCACAAAGACTAGAGATATATTCTGAATGGGCACAAAAATTTCTATCCCAAGGCGATGCTTACCACTGCTACTGCAGCTCTGAAGAGTTGGAAGAGCGACGCCAGATTCAAATGAAGAATAATAAAGCTCCAGGTTATGATGGAAAATGTCGAGATTTAACACAAGCACAGATAGATGAATACAAATCGGCAGGCAGAAAACCAGTAGTTAGAATGCGAATGCCAAGTGGAGAAACTACTTTTGTTGATTTAATTCGTGGTGAAGTTAAGTTTGAGCATGAGTTTGTTCCTGATTTTGTTCTAGCCCGCGCAGATGGATCACCGCTATACACCTTAGCTGTTGCTGTTGATGATATTTTAATGAATATTACACATGTGCTTCGAGGTGAAGACTTACTCTCATCAACTCCGAGACAAATTCGTGTTTATCAAGCCATGGGAGTTGATGCTAAAGATTTTCCACTTTTTGCCCACCTACCATTTGTAATGGGCCAGGATAATGCCAAGCTGTCTAAGCGAAATGGTGAGGTATCTATTGCTTGGTATCGAGAGCAAGGATTTTTGCCTGAGGCCATTTGTAACTACCTTGCACTTTTGGGTTGGTCACCTGGTGATGATAAAGAGAATATAAGTATGCAGGAGTTAGTAGATCTATTTACTGTGGAGCGAGTAAATAGTAGTCCGGCAAGATTTGATATGAAAAAACTTGAAGCCATTAATGGCGATAAGATCCGAGCTTTAACAATTGATAAATTTCTAGAATGGTCACTACCATTTTTACTAAAATCTAAAGTCATTTCAGGCACCGAGGCTGAAATTGCCGTGGTTAAATCTGCGCTGCCAATAATTCAAGAGCGCATTATAAAACTCTCAGAAATTCCACCTATGCTAAATTTTCTATTTGTAAAGGATTTTTCTGTTGCCGAAGATGAGGTTTCTAAAATCTCTGATGAAGCTTCACAGAAAATTCTAGTTACTACACTTTCAAAAGTTGAAGGATTAGATACTTGGAATACAAAAGAAATTGAAGAGGTATTAAGGGGTGCACTTATTGATGAAATGGGGCTAAAGCCAAGAGTAGCTTTTAGTGCAATCCGGATAGCTGTTACTGGTTCACATATCTCACCACCTCTATTTGAGTCACTTGAACTATTGGGTAAAGAGCGTTCACTGGCGCGAATTAAGGCGGCAATTTCCAAATAAAATTACAGCAGGGTATTCTTGTTATGCTCAAAATTAAATATTGGGGTATGGGGTAATTGGTAGCCCTGCTGATTCTGGTTCAGCCTGTCTAGGTTCGAGTCCTGGTACCCCAGCGATTTAATGTTTTACTGCACGGCTCCGTCGTCTAGTGGCCTAGGACTCTGGCTTCTCAAGCCAGCTACGGGGGTTCGAATCCCCTCGGAGCTACAAAGTTTGTTATTTATTTTTTGCTAAGTGCTCAGTTAATCTAGCAGCAGTTGCAACAACAGCTGCAGCATGAAGTCTGCCAGGCTGTCTACTTAATCTTTCCATTGGGCCACTAATACTTACAGCAGCAATAACTTTATTATTTGGGCCACGAACTGGTGCAGAAACTGATGCAACGCCAGCTTCGCGCTCACCAACAGATTGTGCCCAACCTCTTCTGCGAACTGCAGCTAAATTAGCAGCTGTGAACTTAGCATTTACCAAACTGCGGTGAAGCTTTTCTGGATCCTCCCAAGCTAGGAGTATCTGTGCAGCAGATCCTGCCTGCATAGTTAGTACTGTTCCAACAGGGACAGAGTCTCGTAAGCCGGTTAATCTTTCTGCTGTTGCAACACAAATTCTTAAATCACCTTGCCTGCGGTATAGCTGCGCACTTTCACTAGTGGCATCTCTAAGTGCAGTTAATGATGGAACAGCTATTGCAAGTAATTTATCCTCACCCGCAGCGGCAGCTAGTTCAGAGGAGCGAACACCCAGAATAAATCTTCCTGAGAAATCTCTCGAAACAAGTCGATGGTGCTCTAAGGCAACTGCCAATCTGTGTGCGGTAGGTCTTGCAATTCCAGTTGTTGAGACAAGTTCACTAAGTGATTGTGGACCAGCCTCCAGGGCGGCCAGAATTTTTACGGCTTTATCTAATACGCCAACTCCGCTATTCTTTCTGTCCATACTCTGATAATGCCATCTCACTCTGTGAGAAGCAAGTTCAGTCAAGGTGGGAAGGGAAAAAAGTAATGGGTAAGACATTAGCGGAAAAGATTTGGGCAGAGCATGTTGTTAGCTCTACCGCTGGTGAACCAGATTTACTTTATATAGACCTACATTTAATTCATGAGGTAACAAGTCCACAAGCTTTTGATGGCCTGCGTCTTGCTAATAGAAAAGTAAGAAGAGCAGATTTAACGATTGCAACTGAAGATCACAATGTTCCAACATTAAATATTGATAAGCCAATAGCTGATCCAGTCTCTAAATTACAGGTAGATACACTGCGTAAAAACTGTGAAGAGTTTGGTGTTCGTATTCACTCATTAGGAGATGTTGAACAGGGAATTGTGCATGTTGTTGGCCCGCAACTAGGCATCACACAGCCAGGCATGACTATTGTCTGTGGAGATTCACATACCTCAACTCATGGCGCTTTTGGTGCCTTGGCATTTGGTATTGGTACTAGCGAAGTAGAACATGTTTTAGCAACTCAAACGTTGCCATTAATTAGACCAAAAACTATGGCTATCAATGTCGAAGGAACTTTAAAACCAGGGGTTACTAGCAAAGATATTATTTTGGCGGTAATAGCAAAAATAGGTACAGGTGGGGGACAAGGATATATTCTTGAATATCGCGGTAGTGCTATTAGAGCTTTATCCATGGAAGCTCGTATGACAATTTGTAATATGTCTATTGAGGCAGGAGCAAGGGCAGGATTAATCGCACCTGATCAAACTACCTTTGATTACGTTAAGGATAAGCCACATGCACCAAGTGGCACTGATTGGGATGCCGCACTTGCTTACTGGCAGACATTAGTTACAGATAGCGATGCAAAATTTGATAAAGAAATTAACTTAAATGCTGATGAATTGGCTCCTTTTGTTACCTGGGGAACAAATCCAGGCCAAGGATTACCGCTAAGTGCATCGGTGCCAAACCCAGCAGATATTACAAATGCAGAAGATCGTGGTGCGGCCGAACGTGCACTTGAATACATGGATCTAAAACCTGGCACACCGCTTAAATCAATCAAGGTAGATACTGTTTTTCTTGGCTCCTGCACAAATGGCAGAATTGAGGATTTAAGATCAGCAGCTGCGGTAATAAAGGGTAAAAAAATTGCTGATTCACTGCGATTATTGGTTGTTCCAGGCTCTGCTCGAGTAAGACTTCAAGCTGAATCTGAAGGCTTAGATAAGGTATTTCTAGATGCTGGCGCTGAATGGCGCAGTGCAGGATGTTCGATGTGTTTAGGCATGAACCCAGATCAATTAAAGCCAGGAGAGCGAGCAGCTTCAACAAGTAATAGAAATTTTGAAGGCAGACAAGGTAAGGGTGGTCGCACGCACTTAGTTAGCCCACTTGTTGCTGCAGCTACTGCACTTAAGGGAACATTAGCCTCGCCGGCGGATTTATAATGGAAAAATTTAATAAACATACTGGTACAGCAGTACCGCTTCGCCGTAGCAATGTAGATACTGATCAGATTATTCCAGCTGTTTATCTTAAGCGGATCACTAAAAATGGATTTGAAGATGGCCTATTTGCGGCTTGGCGAAATGATCCAGCATTTGAGTTGAATCAGCCTCAGTATAAAACTGCAACAATTTTGGTTGCAGGGCCAGATTTTGGTACCGGATCCTCTCGCGAGCATGCTGTTTGGGCCTTACAAAATTATGGATTTAAAGTAGTTTTATCAAGCAGGTTTGCTGATATTTTTAGAGGTAATTCACAAAAAGCTGGGTTATTAACTGTCATTTTGGCACAGGAAGAAATTGAAAAAATCTGGAAAGAGATTGAGGCTAAGCCGGAAACATCAGTTACCGTCAATCTTGAGAGTAAAACTGTAACTTATGGATCAACCACTTTAGATTTTGTAATTGATGATTACACCCGTTGGCGCCTTATGGAAGGCCTAGATGATATTGGTCTTACATTTACAAAAATCGACCAGGTTTCAAACTTTGAAGAAAAAAGAGCGAGTTTTAAGCCTAAAACACTGCCAATTCGCTAACTCCAAACTCTAAAGTAATTATCTAGAGTTACGCGAAAACTGTAAAAAACCTTGATTTATAATAAGAATTTGCATGCGACACACCGAATTAGTTAATCAAAGTATTTCGTATCACCCCATAGATTAACCCTTAGTTAAGCAAATGCTTAATGTTTACGCATAAATAAGGGGATTAAATGAACAAGGCACAGTTCATCGCCTATCTTGCACCACAGTTTGGTGACAGCAAGAAAGAGGCTGCTCGCGCTGTTGAGGTAGTTTTTGATGCGATTGTTCGCAATATCTCAAAGGGCGAAGATGTAATGATCAATGATTTTGGTAAGTTTAAAAAAGTTGATCGTCCAGCTCGTAAAGGTCGTAATCCATTTACTGGAGAGACGATTCAAATTAAGGCCAGCAAGAAAGTACGCTTTTTACCTGCTAAAGGTTTAAAGGAAGTAATTTCTGGCGCCCGTAAGCTTGGTGCAGCTCCAACTCCACCAGCAAAGGCTGCTCCTGCAAAGGCTGCAAAGAAAGTTTCAAAGGCAAAGAAGGCTGTACGCAAAGTTGCAAAGAAAGCAAAGCGTCGTCGTTAAGCCAGTACTCAATTAAAAAGCGGGATCTCATCCATGAGGTCCCGTTTTTTACGCTCATTTATAGCCAACTGAGCAATTAGTCGTAGAATTAAGCAGTGTCTACTGAGTTGAAAATTTCCTACGCACCCCCTTCAGGAAAGCCATTAGGGGCAACAAATTGGTTTAAGTTCGGGGCTTTTGTAATGCGCCCGATCCTTAATTCAATTGCCAAACGAGATTGGCGTGGAAGTGAGAATCTTCCTAAAAGTGGCGGAGCAATTGTTGTCTGCAATCACATTTCATATATTGATCCTTTAATTTTTACCCACTTCCTTTATGACAATGGCCGAGCACCAAGATATTTAGGTAAGGCCTCACTTTTTAAACTTCCGATTATTGGAAAAGTATTGCTAGGAGCTGGGCAGATTCCAGTTGAACGTGAAACTGCAGTGGCATCGCAATCACTAAGTCATGCAATTGCATTTATTAATTCTGGACATTTACTTGGTGTTTACCCAGAAGGGACCTTAACTAGGGACCAAAATTATTGGCCCATGAAGGCTAAAACTGGAATAGCTAGGCTTGCAATACTTACTAAAGCGCCGGTAATTCCTTGCGCCCAATGGGGAGCGCAGCAGATTTTGCCAGCCTATAGTAAAAAAATTAAGTTATTTCCAAGAAGTAAAGTTAAGGTAATAGCTGGAAAGCCACTAGATTTTTCAAAGTGGTACGGTAAAGCAGAGGATCCGGCAGCGTTGGAAGAGGCGACAGCTTACGTCATGAGCTCAATAACAAGTTTGCTTGAGGAATTACGAAATGAGAAAGCACCTCAAGAAATATTTGACCCAAAAAAGTCACAACTACCAAGAACTGGTAACTTTAAAAAGGAAAGCAAATGAGAAAAGTTGCGGTTTTAGGATCGGGAGCTTGGGGAACTACCCTCGGCCAAGTTATGGTCGATTCTGGCCAACAAGTTTTAATTTGGGGTAGGAATAAGAAAGTTGTTCGTGAGATTAATCGTCGACACTCTAATCGGCGCTTCCTAAAGGGGATTGATCTTCCACGTGAGTTAAAGGCAACTACAGATATTAAAGCAGTTCTTGAATTTGCAGATGTTATTTTGGTTGCAATACCTGCCCAAACTTTGCGAGAGAATTTAGAGAGTTGGAAGGGCTTTTTTCCTGCAACTTTGCCGGTTATAAGTACATTAAAGGGTATTGAGGTTGAGACCCAATTTAGAATGACTGAAGTTATGCAAGAGGTTCTGGGAATAAGTAAATCCCAACTAGGTTTGATTACTGGCCCAAATCTTGCAAATGAAATAATCATGCGCCAGCCAGCTGGTGCTGTTGCCGCCTCTGAAAATCAGGAGATTATTGATTTGATTGTAGATATGTTTTCAACAAATTATTTTAGAATCTATCCATCAACAGATTTAGTTGGTTGCGAATTCGCAGGCGCTGCTAAAAGTGTTATTGCACTGGCTGTTGGTATGGCTGTTGGTATGGGGTATGGCGAAAATACACAAGGTTTGATGATCACTAGAGGATTATCTGAGGTAGCCCGGCTTGGTGAGGCTTATGGTGCTAACCCACTTACATTTTTAGGATTAGCTGGAATTGGTGATTTAGTTGCTAGCGCCCAATCACCACTTTCTCGAAATAGAAGTTTCGGTGAGGTGCTGGGTAAGTCTGGATCAATTACTAAAGCTAGGCAGCAGGTTGTGAAAACGGTTGAAGGTGTTTATTCGGCTGGTGCAATGTTGGAGTTAGCTCATCGAGTAGGTGTTGAAGCACCGATAATTGAAGCTGTATCTGATGTTGTGGCAGGAACTGTAAAGCCAAAAGATGCGTTGGATCGATTGATGAAGGTAAGTATTAAGGCAGAAATTTAAATGGGAAAGACTAAAGTAGCCATAATCTGTGGTGGCAAAAGCAGCGAGCATGAGATCTCTTGTGTGTCTGCTAATGGTGTCTTAGCGGCAATTGATAGAGATTTATTTGAAATTACACTAATCGGAATAACTAAATCAGGAAGATGGCTACATCTACCACTAGAAACAAATCTTAAAATCCAAGGTAGCGTTTTACCTTCAATCCCTGATTCTGGATCAGAGGTAAGTATCACAAGTAGTGGGCTAGTAGTCGATGGCAAAAAATTAGAAATTGATGTGGTTTTTCCAATTCTGCATGGACCCTACGGTGAAGATGGAACAATTCAAGGTTTACTAGAGATAATTCAACTTCGCTATGTTGGATCTGGCGTCTTAGCCAGCGCAGTTAGTATGGACAAGTCATATGCAAAACCAATTTTTGCAGCATCGGGTTTAAATGTTGCCCCCGGAATTGTTGTAACCAGTCCTGATATTACAGTTCCTACAAATCTAAGTTACCCAATATTTGTAAAGCCAGCCAGAAGTGGTTCAAGCCGAGGAACTACTAAAGTTAAAGAAATAGCTCAGCTGAAATCTGCAATCCAAGTAGCGCTAGAGTTTGATTCAAAGGTTATTGTTGAGCAAGCAATCTCTGGCCGTGAGATTGAATGTGCTGTTCTTGAAACAGATGGGAAATTTTTAGTCTCACCCGTTGGGCAAATAGTAATTTCTGATAAGTATGAGTTTTATGATTTTCAAGCCAAATATCTAGATGATTCTATGCAACTAGTTTTTCCAGAAGATCTACCAAATGAGATAACTGAGAAGATTCAAAAGAATGCTCTTACCGCATTTAAAGCAGCTGGGTGCGAAGGTTTGGCTCGTATTGATTTCTTTTATTCTGATAGTGGCGAGATAGTAATTAATGAGATTAATACAATGCCTGGCTTTACGCCAACTTCGGTCTATCCAAAGTTAATTGGAAAGCTAGGTATTTCCTATCAAGAATTGATAAGTAAGCTTATTCAAACTGCAAAACATAGATCAATCAATATCACTCGGTAATTATGGATGGCGTTCTAGAAAAAAGTGCTGTTAAACGAGTAAAGCAAGCTTTGATTAGTAATGGGCTAAGTACAGAGATAACAGTATTATCTGAAAGCGCAAGGAGTGCAGCTGAGGCAGCCTCAGCACTTGGAATTGAAGTTGGCCAAATTGCGTCTTCTATTATCTTCAAACTTTCTGATCAGAAGCCTTTGTTGGTCATTACTTCAGGTCGTCATAGGGTTGATACCGAATTAGTTGCAGATAAACTTGGAATTGATAAGTTAGACAGAGTTGATGCCGATTATGTTAAAGAAAACTCTGGTTTCTCAATTGGTGGCGTAGCACCTATTGGTTGGACAAACCCGCCAGCAATTGTAATTATTGACGAAGCATTAAGTGAGTATGAGGTTGTGTGGGCAGCAGCTGGTCATCCACATGCAGTTTTTCCATCATCTTTTAACGAGTTAAAGTCAATAGCAAATGCAACAGCCCTAGTTGTTGGTGCTTGATATTATTTTTCAAAGTTTTCTAAGCTAAAAATATCTAAGTTGCTTAGACAAGATTTTTAAAGGGCTACCTTAGAGTTGAAAGGTAGCCCATAGAAAAATTAAAAAGTTGTAACTGGGCAGGTTAAAGTTCTAGTTATGCCAGCTACTGCTTGAACCTTAGCCAACACGGTTCTACCTAAATCTTCCATTGATGAAGATTCAGCACGCATAATTACGTCATAAGGGCCGGTTACGCCTTCAGCGATAGTTACACCTGAAATTGCAGAGACCGCCTTAGCAACACTAGATGCTTTGCCAACTTCAGTTTGAATGAGAATGTAAGCCTGTACGGACATTTATTGCCTTTCAATCAGCGACTTAGGTTCAGCGATGAACTCATCGTTAATAAAGGGTAGCCTATAGCGAGTTAATTAGGGAGTGCCATTGATTGAATCAGAAGAGGCCATAATCGGCCGACTGGGCGAGCTATTCCGTAACTCGTTTGCGCCCCGACTCGAGGTGGGTATAGGTGATGATGCTGCGGTTATAAGTGGCATTGATAATAAATTAGTCGCCACAGTTGATATGGCAGTAGAAGGTATTCATTTTCACAAGGATTGGTCAACACCATTTCAGATTGGCGCAAAGCTAACAACTGCAAGTTTGGCGGATGTGTTTGCAATGGGCGGGCATCCTAAGTATTTACTGGTTGCAGCTGCGATATCTGATTCTAATAATTCTGAGGTTATTACCGAGTTAGCAAAAGGAATTAGGTCTGTTGCAGATAATTTTAACGTTTCGGTAATTGGAGGAGATTTAAGTAAATCAGAGAAGATGGCTCTAAGTATTACCGCTTTAGGAGAACTTGATGCTGATCCAATAAGGCGAAGTGGTGCAAAGGTAGGTGACTTGGTTTACCTTTCGTCGTTACCAGGCTTATCAGCTGCTGGGATGGCAATTTTGAATAGAGGTTTAGATAGACCTAGATATGTGGTCGAAGCCCACCTAAATCCGAAATTAGTAAAGCCAGATAATCTAATAAAAGTTGCTTCAGCGATGTGTGACGTAAGTGATGGACTAACAATTGATGCTGGCCATATTGCCAAGGACTCTAAGGTCTCAATTAATTTTGTTAGTGAGCAACTCATTGGTGCTACCGATTTTAAAGACTTACAAGAGTTAGCAACAGAGTTAAATGAAGATGTATTTGACTGGATTTTAAATGGTGGTGAGGATCATTTCTTTATTGCTACTGTCGATCCAACTAAAGCCAGCGATGAGTTAGGAATCCAAGCAGGATTAGTTGTTTCAGGTAATGGGCAAATAATGTTAGATAATAAAGAGATTAAAAAAAGCGGATACCAGCACTTCTAATTAGCGAAGAGCTTTTCCAGCCTTTAAGCATGACGCACAAACATTTTTACGCTTTGTTTGGCCGTTAATGATCGTGCGAATTTTTTGAATATTTGGATTCCAGCGACGGCGAGTAGCGCGCTTTGAGTGCGAGACATTATTTCCAAAGCTAGGCGCTTTTCCACAAAGATCACAGACTGATGACACCGAATTACTCCCTTATTTTGCTGGCAAACTAAATGTAAGGCGAAAGATTACCTCTTATGGGCATTAAATGGCTAATCCGGTGGGTAATTACGCGCAGTTAGCCAGTGGGCATTGGATACTTCCTCTATGGCCACCCTTTCAACTCGCTTATCAAATATCTTAGGTGATCGAACCTCTGAGGTATTGGAAAAAGCATTTGGAATCACAACAGTTAATGAACTATTGCGTCACTACCCTAGAAGGTATGTCGTCAGAGGTGAGTTAACTGATATTTCAAAATTAATTGCCGATGATGAAGTAACTATTCTGGCCGAAATCGAGGCGGTTAAGTTAAGAAGGGCTAATGCAAAAAATATTCTAGAGGTAGTAGTTACTGACGGAAGTGCAAATTTATCCCTTACCTTCTTTAATCAAGCCTGGCGAGAGAAAGATCTGAAAGCTGGAAGAGTTGGTTTATTTGCCGGCAAAGTTGGAGTTTTCAAAGGCAAGCGTCAATTATCACACCCAGATTATCAGTTGATTCCAGATGGTGATGATGTTGATGCTGCAGTGGCAGAGTTTGCAGGAAAGTACTTGCCGGTCTATCCAGCTACTTCAAAACTTCCATCCTGGAAAATAATGCAGTGCATTAAGCTAGCTTTAGACTCACTTGAAGATCTACCAGATTACCTACCAGATGAAATTGCAAAGCAAAATAATTATCCAGATCTTAAACGTGCCTTCCATGATATTCATCAACCCGAAGATTTAGAGTCCGCTGAAAACGCAAGGCAGCGATTAACATTTGATGAAGCACTACTGCTGCAGCTATTACTAGGTCAAAGAAGAGCAGAGATCGAAAAGTTGAGCACAAAATCTCGTACTCCTAATACACCAGTGTTAGTTGGAGCATTTGAAAAACTTCTGCCATTTGAGTTTACAAAGGGCCAACTAGAGGTAAATGCTCAGATTGAAATGGATCTATCTAGAAAGTATCCAATGCACAGATTATTGCAAGGTGAAGTTGGCTCTGGAAAAACTGTAGTTGCATTACGTGCGATGTTATCTGTTGTTGATTCTTCAGGTCAGGCAGCTCTACTAGCTCCGACAGAAGTTTTAGCGCAGCAGCATTTTAGAACTATCACAAAGCTGCTAGGTGAATTAGCTCTTGCTGGCACATTGCACTCATCTGGGATGGGCACACAAGTCGAACTATTAACTGGATCGCTAAGTAATGTTAAGAAGAAGGAAATTTATGCAAGGCTAGCTAGTGGTGAAATAGGAATAATCATCGGCACCCACGCATTGATTTCAGATGGTGTTGCCTTTAAAGATCTTGGATTAGTTGTAGTTGATGAGCAGCATAGATTTGGTGTGGAGCAGCGAGATGCATTACGAATGAAGGCAAAACAGCCACCACATTTACTAGTAATGACAGCAACTCCAATACCTAGAACTGTTGCAATGACTGTCTTTGGTGATTTAGATATTTCAACCCTTAGAGAGTTACCAGCAGGTCGAGCTCCAATTACTACTCATTTAATTCCAGTGTTAGAAAAGCCCCACTTTTTAGCTAGAGCATGGCAGCGAGTTAAAGAGGAGGTCGCTAAAGGACATCAGGTTTATATCGTTGCACCTCGAATTGCTAATCCAGATAAGAAATTAACTGAACGAGAGATTACCGCCGCCATGTTACTTGGTGAAGAGTATTTAGATAATGAGCAGATGACAGCGGTGGAGGAGTTAGCACCAGAGTTAGCAACAGATGCATTAAAGGGATTAAAGATTGCGGTTCTACATGGCAGGCAATCAAGTGAGGTTAAAGACCAAACTATGGCCGCATTTTCACAAGGTGAAATTCAGGTATTAGTTGCGACAACTGTAATTGAGGTGGGCGTTGATGTACCAAATGCTTCAATGATGGTCATTATGGATGCCGATAGATTTGGAGTATCCCAACTACACCAACTACGTGGTCGAGTAGGCAGAGGCGCTGCCCCAGGGCTTTGTTTATTAGTCTCTAATGCTCAAGAGGATTCTCCAAGCATGCAAAGGTTAAATGCAGTTACATCAACTTTAGATGGATTTGAACTTGCACGGATTGATCTTGAACAGCGTAAAGAGGGTGATGTGTTGGGTAGATCGCAGTCAGGAGGGCGATCACACCTTAGACTTTTGCGAGTGCTTAGAGATGAAGAGTTAATCGATAGAGCAAGAGAAGCTGCAGCAAAAATTTTAGATCACGACTCAGAAATAAATGGTTTACCATTACTGAAAAGTGAAGTAGATAAATTGAAATTAGATGAGGCAGCAAGATTTATGGATAAGTCATGAGCATGCGGATCATTGCAGGCCTGGGCAAGGGTAGAAAATTACATTCACCTCCCTCAATTACTAGGCCAACATCAGACCGCGCTCGCGAAGGATTGTTCTCATCCCTTATTTCATCTTTTGGAACTTTAGAAGGATTACATTTTCTTGATTTGTTTGCAGGCTCTGGCGCAGTAGGTGTTGAAGCGTTATCGAGGGGAGCAGCATTAGTTGAAGCAGTAGAGAATAATCCAATTTCTGCAGGGATCTGTGAACAAAATTTTGCGCTTTTAACTAAAATTGAAGGAGTTGGAAAGTTTAAGGTACATGTAAAAACTACTTTTGAATTCTTAAACCATACCGCTAGCAATCCTTATGAGATTATTTACATTGATCCACCATATGAAGTAGCAAATACGGAAATAGAAAAGATTCTAAAGAAAATTCTGGCTCTAAACCTATTAAGTAAATTCGGCGTAATTGCAATAGAAAGAGACGGAAAGGCAAAAGCTTTTACATGGCCTGATGGCTTAGAGGAGCAGAAAGTTCGGTCATATGGTGCTGGGAGCATTCATTATGGCGCGTTAGTCGAGCGTAGATGAAAAAGAAATGGCTAACTTAGCAAATAGTTGCTAGCGTTTTGACTATGAGACGAGTTGTTTGTCCGGGGTCTTTTGATCCAATCACAAACGGGCATCTAGATATTATTGCTAGATCTTGTTCTTTATTTGATGAAGTTGTCATTGCAGTTTTGGTTAATCAGACTAAGAGTTCTCTTTTCTCAGTTGAAGAACGTATTGAAATGATAAAAGAGGTAACAAGTAGATATAAGAACGTAAAAGTTGACTCATGGTCTGGATTGTTAGTTGATTACTGTAGAGCTAACAAGATTCCAACAATTGTTAAGGGATTACGTGCAGTAAGTGATTTTGACTATGAACTTCAAATGAGTCAGGTAAACCTGCAGCTTCAAGGGGTTGAGACATTATTCATGTCTACTGCACCTTCCCACTCATTTCTTTCCTCATCACTTGTGAAAGAAATCGCAAGTTATGGTGGCGATGTATCTGCATATATGCCTGCCGCTATTGTTGATAAGTTAAGATCTAGACTTGAGCGAAAGGGCTAATCATGGATGTAGTTGAAAACATTGAAGCAGCAATTGCGATAGTTGAAGAAGCAAGATCTGTCCCATTATCAGCATCCTGTGTGATTAATAGAAGTGAGATGCTTAAACTTTTAGATCAAATAAAGGCATCCTTTCCAAATGATTTAGCCAAGGCAATTGCCATTCAGCGAGATAAAGAGTCAATTATTGAAGATGCTCATTCACAATCTGATGCGATAATGCAACAAGCCAGAGATGAAGTTTCGCGCTTGGTAGAACAAACTACAATTGTTTCAAGTGCGCGCAAAGAGGCAACAAGAATTTTGGCAGAGGCAAAAGCCGATAGCGATAGAGATCGCGAAGAAATTGAGGAATATATCGATTCTCGCTTAGCTAATCTTGAAGTTATATTGAATAAAACTTTAGATGTTATTAGCAAAGGTAGAGATCAGTTGAGTGGTGTTGAGGCTAAACACGTTCTCTCAAAATTAAAATAACCTAATGGCACGTTCCATATTTCTGTTTAATACGCATGATTTGCCGCACCGAGCTGGTGAAATGCGTGAGTATGAATTAGATTTAAAAATTACTGAGGCTGTTGGCGTAGATTTACTATCTGTAAAACCAGGCGAGACCATTGAATTAGATCTACGTATTCAATCTGTTGACGAGGGTGTTTTAGCTACTGCGCGAGTAGTAGCAGATGCAACAGGTGAATGTACTAGATGTCTTAAACCAATAACTTGGCCAATTGATGAGAATTTTACCGAGCTTTATTATTATGAAACTGCTAGTAGTAAAACTTCTTCTAAGCGAGGAGCTAAAGGTAAATCAGGTAAGGAAGCAGAAATTGACCTAGATGAAGATGACTTAAGTTTTTTAGATGGTGATGATATAGACCTAGAACCTGCAATAAGAGATGCGATAATTTTAAATCTCGCCGTCAATCCATTATGTACTGAGGATTGTCCAGGATTGGAAGATAAGAAAGGTGAAAATTGGGCCTACCTATCTCAGGCACAGCCTCAAACACCAACTGACCAAAGGTGGTCGGCTCTGAAGGATTTCCCGCTTAAAAATTAATCGTTTTTACAAGTTTGCACTTTTCGTAGATAATTCTCATCTTGTGTAAGTCGTTTTAAATAAGGAGTAAAGATCATGCCAGTCCCAAAGCGAAAAATGTCGCGAGCACGTACTCGCTCTCGTCGAAGCATGTGGAAGACAACTCCTGCACACCTTGCAACTTGCCAGCAATGCCAACAACCAAAATTGCAACATGTTGCATGTCCAACTTGTGGTACTTACAACCGTCGCCAGGTACTAGAGGTCTAATCTGTACTCTGACCTAACCGAACAACTCGGGATATCGGTTAAGGATGAGTTGCTTGAACTTGCACTTACTCATCGCTCATTTTCATATGAAGCGGGAGGAATACCAACAAACGAGAGACTTGAGTTTCTTGGTGATTCAGTTCTTGGATTAATTGTTACTGATGAGCTTTATAAATTATTTCCAGATTTAGATGAAAGCAGATTAAGTCCACTGCGCTCAGGCGTTGTAAATATGAAGGCTCTTGCTCAAATAGCAAAAGAAATAAATTTAGGTAAGTACCTCAGAATAGGTAAAGGCGAAGAGAGTACTAATGGCAGAGAAAAGAACTCGATACTTGCTGATACTTTTGAAGCTCTTGTAGGTGCAATTTATCTCGAGCATGGATATTTGAAGAGTGCTGAAGTAATTTCAAAGTTAATTAAGCAAGCCATAGTTGATGCAACCTCGCAGGGTTCAACCCTCGATGGTAAAACCGCACTCCAAGAGTTAGCTGCTTCATTAAATCTTTCATCTCCAGAGTATGAGATAAGTGAGTCCGGACCTGATCATGATAAGAGTTTTACTGCATGCGTAGTGCTAGGCAGTGAGAGATTTCCAATCGGTAGTGGAAAGAGTAAGCGTGAGGCAGAGCAGGTAGCTGCAAAGATTGCATATGAATTATTGACAGAAAGAAACAAGAAGTAAAGATTACGTTTTATGCCAGAGCTACCAGAAGTAGAAACAGTTAGATCTGGACTAGAAAAATATGTTATTGGCAGAAAAATTGAAAGTGCAGAAAGTTTTCATCCAAGAGCGGTTAAACCGAGCTCTATAGCACCCCTAAGTTCCTGTATTGGCGCTCAAATTAAATCAGTAAAGCGAAGAGGAAAGTTTCTTTGGCTTGAATTGGACCGAGATTTCGTTCTGGTCGCTCATTTAGGTATGAGTGGTCAGTTGCTAGTCCAAGATGAATCAGCCACACAACATGCTCA
>WLMP01000019.1 GCA_009700155.1 Actinomycetota bacterium | reverse complement strand
TAAGGCAGCCTTACTAACATTATGGCCTCTATAACCTCTGGTTTTGCTACCAAGTAGCCAAGGCGAACCCCAGCAAATGCAAAGGCCTTACTCATAGTTCTAATTACAATAATGTTTTCAAGCTCATCGATTAAAGTAACTGCTGATTCTAGCTTTGAAAACTCTGCATATGCTTCATCAATTATCAGCAATCCATTTACCTTTTTCATTGCCTGCGCAATTAACTTAATTTCATCGATTGAGGTACTAGTTCCGGTTGGATTATTTGGTGTAGTTAAGAATGTGATGGATGGTTTTGACTTCTCAATTTCAGCAGTAATTGCCGCTATATTTAACGTAAAATCCTCATTACGATCAACAACTATCCAGCTAGTTCCAGTTACTTTTGCAATAATTTTATGCACTGAGTATGAAGGTTCAAATGCTAAAGCTCCTCTTTCCCCAAATGCTAGAAATATTGATTGAATTATTTCATTACTGCCATTTGCAGCCCAGATGTTATCTTTGTTGATTTTTGTGCTAGATAATTTATTGATAAAACCAGATAATAAAGTGCGCAGGTGTACTGCATCTCGATCTGGATACCTATTTAAGGTTGAAGATTCAAGCTTAATCTTGTTAAGAATTTTCTCTACTAACTCTTTTGAAAGAGTAAATGGGTTTTCATTTGTATTAAGTTTGACCTCAGTAGGTAATTGCGGTGCACCGTAAGCTGACATACCTTTTAAACCTGAGCGAATTGGTAGCCAGTTTGGCCAATTCTTATCACTCATGAGTTTTCAAATCTAACTCTTATTGCCTGGCCATGGGCAGGTAGATTCTCAGCTTCAGCTAATGTAATTACCGTCTGTGCAATATCACTTAGTGATTGCTTGTCATACTCAATAAAGTGAAGTCCTCTTAAAAATGTTTGAACAGAGAGGCCACTACTGTGGCAAGCACAGCCACCAGTTGGTAACACATGGTTTGATCCAGCACTGTAATCACCTAAAGATACTGGCGTGTAGGGACCAATAAATACTGCCCCTGCATTTCTAATCAACTTAGCATCTTCGTTAGCGTTCTTGGTTTGAATCTCCAAGTGTTCAGCAGCGTAGGCATTGACCACATCTATGGCTTGCTTTACTGAATCAACAATTACTATTGCCGATTGAATTCCACCAAGAGCAGATTTAATTCTTTCGCTATGTAGTGTTTTTGGAACTCTAATCTTTAACTCATCTTCAACCTTTGTGGCAAGTTCAATTGAGTTAGTAACTAAAATGCTGGCAGCAGATTTGTCATGCTCTGCTTGGCTAATCAAATCAGTAGCTACCTCAGAGGCGTTAGCACTTTCATCAGCAACTATGGCAATCTCAGTAGGACCTGCTTCAGAGTCAATTCCAATTAAACCGCGCAGTGCCCGCTTTGCTGCCACCACATAGATGTTTCCTGGACCAGTAACCAAGTCACATTTTTCGCATAGATCTTTCATTCCATATGCAAACAATGCAATTGCTTGAGCTCCACCAACTGCATAAACTTCATAAACTCCAAGAAGTGCACAGGTAGCAAGAATTAACTGATTTGGTAAGCCGTTGTTATCTTTTTGGGGCGGTGAGGCAATAGCAATGCTAGGCACCTTAGCAATTTGGGCTGGAACTACATTCATAATTACTGAACTTGGATAAACCGCAGAACCACCAGGAACATATAGACCAACTCGATCAACTGGAATCCATTTTTCGGTAACTTTTCCACCAGCTACTACATTAGTTGTCTTATCTTGTCTTACTTGATCCAAGTGAACTTTCTTAATTCTTTCAATTGAAATCTCTAAAGCAGTGCGAATACTAGGATCTAGTTTTAGTAATGCAGATTCAATCTCAGCTTTTGGTACTCGAATTTGAGCAGGTGTTACACCGTCAAACTCTTTCGCTAATTGAATTAAGTCACTTTCGTTACCAGATTTAACACGGGCAAGAATTGGCTCAACAAGTTTTAAAGCCTTATCAACATCCAAAGTTGCACGTGGCAGCAGTTGGGCATACTCACCTTTGCTGAGTGCTTTTCCTCGAAGATCAATTTGGCGAATCATTAATAAATTATATCGCCCTTAAGTAGTAGACTTAAATTATGTTAGATAATAACTGGGAAAGCCTCACAGATTTAGAGCTTGCACTTAAGTTGGCAGATATTGCTGATGAAATTTCTATGGCTAGATATCAGGCAATTGATTTAGTTGTAGAAACCAAGCCAGATTTGACGCCCGTTTCCGATGCTGATCGCGCAGTAGAAGATGCAATTAGAAATCAACTTTTACTATCAAGAAAATCTGATGCCATTATTGGTGAAGAGTTTGGTAGTAAATCTGAGGCATCATCTCGAGAATGGATTATCGACCCAATTGATGGAACAAAAAACTTTATTAGATCAGTTCCAGTCTGGGCCACACTAATTGCACTACGGCAAGATGGTGAAATTGTTGTCGGGGTAGTTTCATCACCAGCACTTGCAAAGCGGTGGTATGCCAGCAGGGGTGGCGGTGCGTTCTTAATAGATAACATTAAAAAGAGTAATCAGGTGAAAAAGATTAATTGCAGTAAGGTAAAAAAGTTAGAGGATGCATCGATTTCTATATCTAGCTTTGATAAGAAGGGGGGCTGGGTAAATCTGCAAGAAAAGTTACTTAAATTAGTGGATTTAATTTGGCGAAATCGTGGTTATGGAGATTTCTGGTCACATATGTTGGTGGCAGAGGGAGCAATTGATTTTGCTATTGAACCTAAGTTGGCACTGTGGGATATGGCAGCACTTGAGATCATTGTTAAAGAGGCGGGTGGTCGATTTAGTGATCTATCAGGAAATGATGGGGTAAATGGAAGTGGTGCGATATCTTCAAATGGCTTACTCCATAATTTAGTCTTAGAACAAATCAATAACGCTTAGCAGTAAAGCTGATTTAACTGCTTGTAATTATCTCTAGTACAATTACTTTATGAAGAGTTTCGAATCATTATGGACAGAACTTTCAGCTAAGGTTGAAGCTGGCACAAGCTCCTCACAAACAGTAGCTGCGGTTGATTCTGGAATTCACCAAATTTGTAAGAAAGTTTTGGAAGAGGCTGGTGAGGTTTGGCTAGCAGCTGAACATGAGAGTGATGAAAATTTAGCTAAAGAGATTAGCCAATTAATTTATCATCTTCAAACACTTATGTTAGCTAGGGGAATAAAGCTAGAAGATATCTACCGTCACTTATAAAGATTTAGAAGGGAAATTTATGTTAAAGGTAGCAGTACCTAATAAGGGGCTCCTGTCTGAGTCAGCGATTGCTACTTTACTTGAGGCAGGTTATCGCCAGCGTAAGGATTCAAGAGATTTAGTATTAGTTGATAACTCAAATCAAGTTGAGTTTTATTACTTACGGCCAAAAGATATATCTATATATGTTGGATCTGGTGAATTAGATGCAGGTATTACCGGACGAGATTTATTAATTAATTCATCTGCCAAAGCAGATGAAATATTGGCTTTAGATTTTGGTCTTTCAACATTTCGCTTTGCAGCTCCAACTGGTAAAAGTTGGAAATTAACTGATGTTGCAGGTAAACGCATAGCTACTTCATATACCGGACTGTTATCTAGCTATTTAGCTAAGGAGAAAATCACAGCTACTTTGGTGCCGCTAGATGGCGCTGTTGAATCTAGTATTCGCCTTGGTGTTGCAGATGTGATTGCAGATGTAGTTAGCACCGGAAACACATTAAGACAGGCAGGACTTGAAGTATTTGGCGAACCAATTATCCAAAGTGAGGCAATACTTATTGCCCGTCCTGGAGTTAAGATTGAAAACTCCCTTGAAACTTTAGTACGCCGCTTAAAGGGAGTAGTTACTGCACGACAGTACGTATTGATGGATTATGACTGCCCTAATGAAGTACTAGAAAAAGCATGCTCAATTACACCTGGATTTGAATCACCAACTATTTCACCATTGCGCAAAGAAGGCTGGGTTGCTGTTAGATCTATGGTGCTAAAGAAGGATATTCATAAGGTAATGGATGAGCTTTGGAGTGTTGGTGCAAAAGGGGTTTTAGTTACTGAAATAAAAGCTTGTCGACTCTAATTAGCCTAAGTCTAAAAACTTTATTGGAAAGTAGGTCAGTAAATTGATTAACCTATATCTTGATAGCTCTGATAAAGATGTTGTAGTTGATTTGTTAAGTACTGGCTTATTCAAGGGAATAACCACTAATCCAGTAATACTACAAAAATCTAAACATACTTTTTCAGACCTACCAGATATCTATAAGTGGGCAAAAAATGCTGGAGCTGAAGAAATCTTCTTTCAAAGCTTTGGTTCAGATAAGAAAACAATAATCGCTAATGCCCATAAAATCCTAAAGATTTCACCAGAGATAATAATTAAAGTAGTCGCAAATCCTGAGGGAATTGCTGCTTGCCGGGAACTATCTAAATCGGGAGTTAAGACCTTATTAACTGCTATCTACTCACCAATTCAAGCTGTAATTGCAGATACGGCAGGGGCAGATTTTATCGCTCCTTATCTAGGCAAGATGCAAGATTTAGGAAGAAGTGGATTTGATGAGGTTACACAGATGCATAATATTCTTAGCACAACTAATAGCACCACAAAGATTTTATTAGCTAGCGTGAGAGATATTGATTCCATTGTAAGGATGTCACAGGTTGGAATAAATCACTTTACGATATCGCCTGAGTTAGCAAAAGATATTTTAAATGATGAGGCTAGCAACGCAGCTATTAAAGTTTTTAATGAGATTACTGGAAGCTAATGAATTTGCAGAGTTTAAAGTTAGAAGATGTAGTTGAAAATGCTAAAAGTATTGCAGCTAACAGTAAGCGAAGTATTTTGGCTGTAGCAGGAGCGCCTGGTTCTGGAAAGACCACAATTACTCAAAGTATTGTCAAAGAGCTTGGGCCAGAAAATGTTGTAATTGTGCCAATGGATGGGTTTCACCTATCAAATACAATTCTTAAAAAGTGGGATCGAAGGTCTAGAAAAGGTGCTTGGGATACTTTTGATGCAAGTGGCTATATAAACTTGATAAGTCGGATTAAAAATCAAAGAGAAGAGATAATTTTAGCTCCTGACTTTGATAGAGATATTGATGAGTCAATTGGTGGGGTAATTGAAGTATCAATTAATACGCCACTTATTTTACTTGAAGGAACCTTTCTATTTTCTGAACATGGACTCTGGCCAGAGTTACTGCCACTAATTGATCATGGTTGGTTTGTGCACCTGGAAAGCAGTATTAGACAACAACGGCTTATCCAAAGGCATATGAAACATGGGATGGATTTAAAGCAGGCAACTCAATGGGCACTAAACACAGATGAAGCTAATGCCAAGGCAGTTGAGCTAG
The DNA here is from genome assembly GCA_009700155.1 of Actinomycetota bacterium. Lineage (GTDB taxonomy): Bacteria > Actinomycetota > Actinomycetes > Nanopelagicales > Nanopelagicaceae > Nanopelagicus. The sequence goes on along the minus strand of WLMP01000019.1, from coordinate 6,967 downwards.
ATTACAAAAGAGCTTCGCTATATTTTCAGTTAACTTAGTTTATTTGCAATGGCTATTAATCAGATGAGCAAGATGATGAAGAATTTGATTAAGGCTAGTTGGTTGTGCCGGCAAGAACTCCAAGACACATTTCATCTGAAGATCCCTCGCCCCATGTGACATAACGTGGCTCTAGGCTTTGAAGCTGCGGAATCTTTTGTCGAAGTGTGGGATCAAATGTGCATTCAACTCGAATCGTGTCACCAGGACTTACCGCAATAGGAGTCTTCAAATTAGTAGATGATTGATCATCAAAGTTGTAATTAGGAACATCTAGAATTATTTTTTCATTTGCTCTTCCTGGGTTAAATGTCATCTTTAAGGACCGTCCCAGTAAGTGCATATGAGGGCCTGCTGCAACAATATTGAAATATGTACCCATTATTTTGTCGCACCTAGAAATCACTGATGGTGTTGGCCTGTTGGGATTTTGTCCGCATATGGCATTGAGTGCTAAGGCTTGCCTTGCACTTGCCGCACCGGTTCTGGATGCAAGATCCATTAGTGACTGCCCGCGATCACAAAGCGGACCAGTAACACCTGATGGACAGGCTAATTCAACTGGTGCTGCAAATAGTTCTAGCTTTAATTGCTTAATTTTTGAACCTTTTGCGGGCACAGCTTCCATAAGAATCTTGGATTGATCAGTTTCAATTTTTCCATCTGTTGCTGCAAGTAAGTTGTAATGAACCTGTAAGACAAATCGTTCCCCCTTTTTAAAGGGGGTTCCATATCCTTTTGGCGCAATATCTTTACCGCGACCAGGTGCCCATGAACTAATCCACGGGGATGTTACAAATGTTGACATCATTCCACCAAGGCCTGTGCCACCAAAACATGGCCAGCCGATTCCGCTTTTGTCTGCAGCGATTGCTTCGGCAATATCAGCATCTGTTACTCGAAAAATAATTGCGTGGTGAACATAGTTTTTGCGCTGTGGGATAAACTCAATACTGCGAATAATTGAATCTTCTTTAACCTTTGGATCTAACAAGAAGCATCGATAATCATCGGTGCCTTTATTGGGAGCAGTCGGTAGGTGTGCCTTTGCCATAGTGGCACTGTATTTTCTTACCTTTGGCGCACTGGCTGCCTCTGCAATATGTGGCATAAGCGATAAAAGTAACGCAGCTGCTGCTGGAATTATCATTTTTCGCATCTTCATAGAGGTTAACAATACATCTACTCATCATTAGCAAACATCTTCTCAAGAATTCCCTTAGGGAAAGACTCACTGATTCTTACTCACCAAGTCATCAGACTTTTTAGAGTAGTAAGTCAGTCTCACTCACGCTTGTAAGTGGGTTGTGAGGGATTCGAACCCCCGACCCGGTGATTAAGAGTCTGCCCCGATTTATTTCTAAGCGTGTATTAACGTATCTAGGTTATGGACTATACGCTCAGGGATAACAGGGAATAAGTAGGGGTGTTAGCAAGGTGTTAGCAAAGTGTTAGGCAAAATGCCCTAGCCTCTTCCTGCCAGTAGGGGGTGGCCCCTAGACTCATCATCAGTAAAACATAACGGTTCAACCGTTCTCACTTCGCAGAGTGCCGGACTTAGTCCTACAGTCTCATCACTCTTGCGATATTCGCAGAAGTGTATTTAAACCTTTGCGGAGAGTTTATGTTAAAGAATCTATCTTTTGTTTCCAGAAATAAATCCAGCGTATTTCTACTAACCCTTGCGCTGATTGTGGTTGGTGTTGGAGCACAGGCAACAGGTATTCTCAATACCGAATCAGGTGGCTATTTAGTATGCGTTAACTCCAAAACAAAGGTTATTACCCACCCTGGAACATCGAGCTGTCCTAAGGGAAGTAAGAAACTTGTTCTAGGCGCCCAAGGTATAGCCGGTGCAGATGGAAAGACTTTATGGAACGGTGAGAAAGATCCTGAAAACACATTAGGTTCAGCTGGAGATATGTTTATTAACTCCGTGACCAAAACTTTGTTTGGGCCAAAGAATTTAGACGGAACATGGCCTGCAGGAGTTTCAATGGTTGGTCCAAAGGGAGATCAAGGTCCTGGAGGAAGTGGATCTGCTGGATCTGCTGGACCTGCTGGACCTGCTGGACCTACTGGGAGTAACGCAACACTAACTTGCGCTCAAGGTGGAACATGTATTGTTGGAAATACAGGTCCTGGCGGTGGAATTGTTTTCTATGTTCAAACTGCAACTGCTGCTGCGCCATGGCGTTACATGGAGGCCGCACCTAATACCTGGAGTGGTGGCAGCGCAGATCCGACAATAGCGTGGTGCTCCGTTACAACCGATGAAGTTGCCCTATTGACTACGGGCACACAAGCCTCAGTTCAAACCTTAACTGCGATTGGATCTGGTTTTCGAAATACAAAGATGATGCTGGGCACTTGTACATTTGGCGCTGCAAATATGGCAGCTAGTTATAACGGCGGCGGAAAATCAGATTGGTTCTTGCCATCTAAAGATGAAAACAATCAACTTTACGCACAGAAAACTACTGTTGGAGGATTCGAGGCGAACTACTACTGGTCCTCGTCTGAGTACAGTACGGGCTTTGCGTTGGCCGAGAACTTCAACACGGGTGGCCCTACGTACCGCACTAAGTCTGACTCCACCTTCTATGTGCGGCCAGTCCGGGCTTTTTAGCCCTTCATCTATTTACCTATTCAACTTAAAACAGAAGTTACAAGTGTTAGCGCGGTGTTAGGAAAGTGTTAGGAAAATTAAGGCGCACTAGGTGGCAAGGTGTCTACTCCTACAGGCGCACTAGGTAAACCCTGCTCGCCAACTGCTAAACCAATTACTATAAGTAAAAGTAATCCACTAAACACTGCTATAAGTATTCGGTAATTCATAAACTTACTCTACGCCCCATTTTTTGTGAGCCGAAGGACACCACCGACCCCCCGTTCCTTTTCTAACCGCTAAAACTCCGCTTAAGCGACTCCAACAATTCCATTTATTAGGTGGGGACAGTTATTCATTGGAGAGAAACCACCCCCGGATTAAATTGGCACAAATCGAATTACTTTCCTAGTGTGCTAGCACTCATTGGCTTGCTTAGTTCCTCATTGTCCTAAATAGGTACAAATCGGGGAGAGATATGGCAATAAGAACAGGGGAGGTAGCCGGCACTATTAAAAAAACTACTTAACGTAATCCGGGTGGCACTTTAAGCACTTGTAAGTTTCTCGGCCTTCTTCGTCAATAGAAGACTCAGGCCATAAGCGCGTAGCTTTATTACAGTAATTACCACCGCACCAAGTAGGCATAGACGAGCTTACGCCTTTAGGTTTAACGCCTTGTAACTCATCTAAGAACGACGAAATGAGTCCACCGATCTTATGACTAGTAGCGAAGTTTTGTTTGCTTAGATAGACACCTACGGCTTCTAAAGTAATACCACGACGTTCCAACTTATCTAAGCGCTCTTCGTAATTCTTACCGGGTTTAACGTATTGGCTTACGTCTTTAGGTAAATACGTCATTAACTTATCAAAGCGTTCTTTATCGTATTTATATTCTTTATATTCTTTATAGGGGTGTATTGGGTAAGACCCTTTAGCTAACTCGGTAACACCCTTAGCGGTATTGGTAACACCCATAATCGAATTATTAAAGGGTGTATCAGGTAACACCCTAACGAAGTTAGTTAAGGCTTCTACGTCTACTCGGTAGCATTGACGTAAACCCTTACGAGCATAACTCTGCTCACGTTTAATTAAACTTAATTTAGTCAGAGCTCTTAGATAGGCTTTAGTAGTATCGTTAGATAATCCAGCTTGGTTAGCTAATTCGTCTAAACCGATAAAACAGCCTTCGGGGTAACTTACGATTACCCATAAGAGGCTACGTTGGCCAGCGTTAATAAGTTTCGGATAGTCTCTAGAAATAACTCCTAAAGCCGTGCGAAAGGTTGAGATATCGTTAAAACTCATTACTCACCGCCTTTAGCGGTAGCCACGCTTAACCGTTAGCTAATGAGTTAATAAACTCTATTAAATCTTGCTCGCGAACACGGACAGAGCGTCCGACGTGGACGACCTTTAATCGGCCTTTAGCGTTAGTTCGGATTTCTCCGCTTGGTGTTCGTTGGTTAATGATTTCGCGATAAAGAGCTGAGCGACTAATTCCGGTTCGTTGGCTTACGTCGCTTAGTTTGTGAAGTGTTGCCGGTAATGCGAGTTCCATATTTATCCTTCGTTTCGTTCGGGGCTATTCCCTAATGTCCCCTAGTAGGCATATACTCCTACTTAAACCGCGTGACGTCTACGCGGTTACTAAGGGAGTTAATCGCGTGGTCTACGACGAACCGAAGAAGCTAGACGACTATTTATCTTGGGCGTTCTTATCTGATATTGACGAAAGAGAGTCAGCCATAAATGGTAAGCCAATTCCATTTCTATTTAGAGTTAATTTCTATATTAAAGCAAAATCTTCTAAAGCTTGGCGAACCTCGTTTCATATTAGAGTAGACGAATACGGCTCACCTTTATTACATAGCGTATGGACGTTCGGCGTAGATGAGTTTCCCTTATGGTTTTTAGAGAAGATGAGTAATAAAGAGAAGATAACTAAAGCCGAAGGCGAGCGCTTGGCTAAACGTTCAAGATTATTAGAAGGTGTTCAGCGATACCAGAGTGATTTCGTAGCTAAATATCAATCACAATTATTTGATCGTGCGGTGCTAATTGGCCTTAACTATTCAGCGAAGAAATCTAATATCAGCTATACACCTAAGCAATTACAGGAATTAACTAAACAGATACAGGTAAGGACTAGACGTAAGGTAATTCCGGCATTACTTAAACACGTAGCTAAGATTTATTTAGAAGCTGAGACTAGTTTTCCTAAAGGTAAACCAATAGAAGCAATAATGGACGAGTTTCATATATCGCACCGGCGAGCGCAGGAATACGCAGACTACGCCCGGGACGCTAAACATTTACCACCGCTTGAAGTAATTAGGCGCAAGGTAAAGAAGCAAACAAAGAAGAAGGGATAACATGAAGGTAAGAAATGGAATAACTTACCGGGGTAAGAGTTGGTCATACGTAATGCGTGTAATTGACCCTAAGACCGGTAAGAGTAAACCTACTTGGGTAAGTGGTTTTGATACTCGCGAAAGCGCTGAACTAGCTAGAGACGAAGCGCGTTTAGCAAAGCGTAAACGTATCTATGTTCCACCTACTAGCCGAACAGTTGGAGAGTTTCTAACTACTTGGCTACACGAAATCCACCGACCCCAATTAAAGGTAAGTAGTTACGAGTCTTACGAGAAGTTAGTTCGTAATTACATAATTCCCGGACTAGGGAATATCAGACTATGCGACTTAAGGCCTTCGCATATTCAAAGCTTCTATACCGAGACGCTTAGTAAACCGGGAGTTAGTGGCAAGCCAATAAATGCGCGAACCGTTGCCTACGCCGGGGCAATACTTAAGAAGTCTCTTAGATACGCGGTAGAAGTAGAAGGCGCATTACCGTTTAATCCAGCTTCACGCGTTCCGTTAGTTCGCACTAATCCGAAACGTAATGAAGTATGGACGCGTAACGATTTAGCGGTCTTCTTAAACGAAATTAAATCGCACCGTTTAAGTTTCTTCTTTAGGTTAAGCGCTTATACCGGCGCTCGCCGTGGAGAGTTACTCGCGCTACGTTGGGCAGACTTAGAAGGTAAGCACCTTAATATCTCTAAATCTCGTGTCGGCTTAAATCGTGGAGTAAGTGAAACCGATACCACTAAAGGCGGTAATGGCGGTAAGCGTCGGGTTAGGTTAGACGACGAAACCTTAGAGTTATTTATCGCGCACCGAAAGCGACAAATAGAGGAACGTTTAGTAATGGGTAGCGCATATTCAGAGACCGGATACGTCTTCACTCGTGAAGATGGTTTACCAATAACAGCCGATCACGTAACGCACTTATTCCTAAAGTTCTCTAAGTTAGCCGGGCTTCGTGTTATTCGTTTACACGATTTACGGCACTTACACGCTACCGAGTTACTAAGGCTAGGAGAGCCCCTACACGTCGTAGCTAATCGCCTTGGTCATAAGGACGCTATGGTCACGGCAACGATTTACGCGCACGTTACAGATGAACAAGCTGAGAGCGCTTCGGATACGTTCGCTAATGGTGTTCGTCTAGCTAACTAGTGTTAGCAAAGTGTTAGCATGAAACGATAAAACTAAATAAGAAATTAAATCAGGGCAGTAATCACGCGTAATTCGTGTGGGTTGTGAGGGACTCGAACCCCCGACCCGGTGATTAAGAGTCACCTGCTCTACCAACTGAGCTAACAACCCGGTCTTTTATTACTGGCCGACCCTATCAGCGATTTACCATTGGTAAATTCTTACGATAGGTAAGGCCTATTTATTAATGCTTTTTAAAGCGAGCGTAGGAGGCATTAATTTCTTCCTCTGCCGCCTTTTGATCAACCCAATCACCACCATGAACTGTCTTATTTGGCTCCAGTGATTTATAGACCTGGAAGAAGTGTTTTATCTCTTCGAGCTCAAAACTTGGTAGATCTGAGATATTTGTTAGGTAATCTTTTCGAACATCACCTGCTGCAACGCAGAGTAATTTGTCATCACCACCTGCTTCATCACTCATTCGAAGCATCCCAATTACCCGACAGGAGACAACACAACCTGGAAAGGTTGGCTCATCTAGCATTACTAATGCATCTAGTGGATCCCCATCTAGTGACAATGTGTTTTCAACAAATCCGTAATCATATGGATATCTAGTTGATGTGAAGAGCATGCGATCTAATCTGATCTGACCAGTTACATGATCGATCTCATATTTGTTTCTAGATCCAGCTGGAATCTCAATTACTACATCAAAGATCATCGGTTTCATTTAACTCTCCTTGATATAAGTAGGTAGTACCATCTTAAAAAAATTGTGGGGTGAGCGACGGGGCTCGAACCCGCG
>WLMP01000018.1 GCA_009700155.1 Actinomycetota bacterium | reverse complement strand
ACAATTCCAGTGATTATCCGGCAAACTAATGATGATCAATTACTGCGTGAGGCGCTAATTGAAAACATACACAGAAGCCAACTAAATCCTTTAGAAGAGGGTGCGGCATACCAACAATTACTAAACGACTTTGGCTATACCCATGATGAGTTAGCAAGTAAGTTAAGTAAATCTCGCCCAGTAATTACAAACACAATGCGGCTACTTAATCTGCCAGCTGCAGTGCAAAGGCGGGTAGCAGCAGGTGTAATTTCAGCAGGTCACGCTAGAGCACTACTTTCACTAACTGATCAAAAAGAGATTGAAAACTTAGCTAATCGGATTGTGGCAGAGGGTTTAACAGTTAGGGCAGTAGAGGAGATTGTGGCCTCTGGCAGTGCAAAAGCTTCTACCGGTTCAATTAAGCGTGGAAAATTAACTTCACCAAAAGTTAAAGATATTGCCGATGATTTATCAGATTACTTAGACACCAGAGTTAGTGTTGAACTAGGTAAGAAAAAAGGGAAGATTGTGATTGAGTTTGCAACTATTGAGGATTTAGAGCGAATAAATAAGGTAATAAAGAAGAGCTAGTTAATCTGGCGGTTTTGCATTTCAGCTTTAATAACCTCAGACAAAGCTTTAATTCCTTCAGTAATTCGCTCTGGTGTTGGGTAACAGTAAGAAATACGTAGTGACCAAGAGCCAAGTCCGTCGGCAAAGAATGCAGTTCCGGGCACATATGCCACCTTAGCTGCAATAGCTTTTGGTACTAATGCATTTGCATCAATTTCAGGTGGCAATGTTATCCAAATATAAAAACCACCCTCAGGTTTGGTCCATTTAACATTTTTAGGAAAATACTTATCTAAAGCTGCAAGTGCTGCATCCCTGCGCTCTTTATATAACTTAGCAAAACTAGCTATTTGATCACGCCAAGGTTGGTTGGCTAAGTAACTAGAGATTACTAATTGAGTAAAGTTTGAAGGACAAAGAATTGATGACTCTGATGCAATTACCATCTTTTCCTTTAATGATTGTGGCACTAGCGCCCAGCCAACACGAAGACCCGGGGCAATAGTTTTAGAGAAGGTGCCAAGATAGATCACATTTTCAGAATCACTTGCCCGCATCGCATTTGGTGAGGGTTTATCAAAACCTAACAAACCATATGGATTATCTTCAACAATAAAAATCTTCTCATCTCGGCAGATATCTAAAATTTCTGTTCTGCGATCTGCTGGCAGTAACACACCAGCTGGATTTTGGTAATTTGGAATTAAGTATAAAAACTTTATCTTCTTCCCAGCAGCCTTAGTAACTTTAATTGCATTACGAAGTGCATCTGGAATCAAACCATCATTATCCATCTCAACATGAACTACCGATGCCTCATATTGTTTAAAGGTGCCAAGAGCACCAACATATGACGGAGCCTCAACTAAAACCACATCACCTGGATCAATAAAAATTCTAGAGATTAAATCAAGTGCTTGTTGGGATCCGGTGGTAACAACTACATCATCTGGATGAGCTTTAATCCCCTCTAACGCCATCACATCACAGATTTGTTCACGCAACTTTGGATGACCCTGACCGCTTCCATATTGCAAAGCCTCTGCGCCATTTTCTCTAATTAATTTTTCAGTAACTGAAGCCATCATCTCCATTGGTAGGGCTGAAAGATTTGGCATACCGCCAGCTAAGGAGACAATCTCTGGCCTACTTGCAACTGCAAATAAAGATCTAATCTCACTTGCTTTCATGCCAGTTGCACGATGAGCAAATCTTTCTGGCAGATTCTCTGGCTCACCAGTGTGCACCCGGTCAGGGGTAATTGATTTAACTACTCTTAAATCTCGCCCTGAGTTCATTAACCAAGTTTGCCACACTAAGTGATGGTTAGAAAATTAATTACGTATACCGGCTCTTCGCAAGTCTGAAATCCGCAAAGTTCCAGTCTTGGCATCATCTTCTGCAGATAGGTAAAGCCGTTGGATGGCAACAATCATTGCCTCTGCAAGCTGGTCTCTAAATTGTGGATCTGCTAATCGCTTAGCATCCTGTGGGTTTGATAAATAACCCAAATCAATTCTTACCGCCGGGGCCACAGTTAATCTAAGTAAATCCCAACTTTTAGCATGGGTTCTACAATTTAGTAGATCAGTTCTAGCGCAGATTTCGCGCTGAATTAAGTTGGCAAACCTTTCACCTACAACTGAATGCACACCTTTGTCATCTCGGCCGTAGTAATAAGTTGCCACACCATTAGCATTCTCATTTTTATAACTATCAACCTTAAGTGCAATTAGTAAATCAGCATTAACTGAGTTTACAATTTCAATTCTTTCTTTTTCTAACGGAGAGTTTTTAGCACTTCTAGTTAAAACAACATTTACACCCAGCGCTAATAATCTTCCCTCTAATCTTTGTGCTAAATCAAAAACTACTTCAGATTCATTTACGCCATGAAAACTCTCACCTACAAACTCCCCGCCCCAACTTGGGTCAATTACAACTACTTTATTTGCAAGCGCTGGGGATCTAACTGAATGTTTAACACTCTCCCTTAGCGCACTAGGTGCACCGCCCTGTACAGTTTTTACCAATCTCATTAACGAAATTAATGTACTAGGACCACACTTACCATCAACAACTATGCCAACTGATTTTTGAAACTCTTTTACGGCTGCTTCAGTTTTAACACCATAAACACCATCAACTCTTCCACAATTAAATCCCATTTGGATAAGTCGCTCCTGCAGAGTCGATACATCATCACCGCGCATTAAAGATTGTGTTCCCAATAATAAAATTCGATCGCCAAGTCGCCACCTAGCTTCATCTAGTGCGCGCTGGGTAATCTCATTTACTAACCCAGTTGCAGTTAAACCGCGTTCTTGCTGAAAAGCCTTAATCGCCTCTTCTAAACTTTGATCAAATAGATCAGATGTCTTATCTAAAAAACCCAACCGATTTAAGGTATTTGCAATTATGCCAATTGCATCAGAGCGATCGCCAACTTTTAATTGATCACTCATAATGTTTTTATCTTAATTCTTTACTTAATATAACTCTCTAAATCCTTCAATAATGCAGGCTTTGGCTTAGCGCCAACAATTGTTTTAACAATTTCACCGTTAACAAAAACATTCATAGTTGGAATTGAAGAGATTCCATACTTCATCGCAATTGAACCCTCTTCATCAGTATTTAATTTAACAATTTTTAGTTTTTCACCGTACTCATCAGAGATCTCTTCCAAGATTGGGCCAACTGCTCTGCATGGACCACACCACTCTGCCCAAAAATCAACTAGCACTGGGGTTTTACTTTTTAAAACTACCTCAGCAAAATCAGCTGTTGTTACCTTAGTTGTGGCCATTTTTCTTCTCCTTATTTGTTCTTATATCTAACTTTATCTGGTTAATGACCGGCAAGAAACCGCTCTGCATCCAAGGCTGCCTGACAGCCTGAACCCGCAGCAGTTATTGCTTGTCGGTAGGTAAAATCGACTAAATCACCACAGGCAAAGACACCTGCAAGATTTGTTTTTGTGGTGCGGCCTTCAACTTCTACATAGCCATCGCTATTTAAATTTATCTGCCCAGCTACTAACTCACTTCTTGGCAGATGACCAATTGCAACAAATAAACCAGTGAAATCCTTAACTGATTCCTCACCGCTTACTGTGTTCTTAAGTTTTAAACCAACAACTTTATCTTCACCTAAAACATCAATAACTTCATGGTTAAACAAAAATTCAATTTTAGGATTGGCAGCAGCTCTTTCAATCATAATTTTTGAGGCTCTAAATGAATCACGACGATGGATCAAAACTACTTTGCTAGCAAACTTTGTTAAGAAGTTAGCCTCCTCCATCGCAGAATCACCACCACCAACTACTGCAATCTCTTGATTACGAAAGAAAAATCCATCACAGGTAGCACACCAGGAAACACCTCTACCAGATAAACGCTTTTCATTTTTTAAACCAATTTCTTTGTATGCCGAACCCATTGCCAAAATTACAGATTTAGTTTTAACCACATTTCCAGCACCATCAGTTAACTCTTTAATATCTCCCGATAATTTCATCGAAACTATGTCATCAGTAATTATGTTGGCATCAAATCTTTCTACCTGCTTACGCATTGAATCCATTAACTCAGGTCCCATTACCCCAGTAGCAAATCCAGGAAAATTCTCCACCTCAGTTGTGTTCATTAACGCACCACCTGCAGTAACTGAACCTTCATAAATAATTGGTTTTAATTGCGCACGAGCTGCATAAATTGCTGCGGTGTAGCCAGCAGGGCCAGAGCCCACTATTACTACCTCATTAATATCGCTCACTGGCTAACCTTATTGCCTTCCTGGTCTAATAACTTTTGCTAATGATGTGATCTCAGTAATTTTAAAGAGCTTAGATATGCCTAAGTATAAAACTATCGATATTGATGTAACCAAAATCAATTGGATTAAATTCCCACCAGGCAAGCTATCCCGAATAATCCAAATAGGGGCTAGCACTAAGGCAAAGATCATCATTAATTTGGCATAAAACATGAAGAGCCTAAATATTGGCAGATTAACCTTATGCCGCTTTATTAAGTAAAACGAGATTGCTACACCAATAAAATAATGAATAGTAAATATTACAGCCAGGCCAACAGTTACCCATTTTGGCTCTAAGTACTGCGCCGCCAGCACGGAAAGTATTACTGAAATAAGATTCATAATAAAATTGCCAATAACTTGCGATTTTAAATTTTCAAATGCGTTTAAACCGCGAAGTAACACTAGATTTATACTCACTGGAATTAGACCAAAAGCAAAGGCTGATAGCACAAAACCCAAATAATTTGCATCCTCAACTGAGACTCCAAAGTAGAGCACATTGGCTACTAGTGGACCAAATGCAAACATTAATATGGCAGATGGAACAGTAAATACCCCAATTAACTTAATTGTTTTAATTAAGGATTCATTTACTAATTCGATCTTTTTATCAATTACATAATTAGATATTTGTGGCAATAAAGCAGTAACAACAGAGACTGTAATAATAGAGTGTGGCAAAATTAGAATTAAGTAGGCATTTGCATAAGGGGTATAACCAACACCGGTAGTAACACCATCAGCTAAGGATTTAACTGCAGCACTAGTTGCAATATTAATTGTGATTAAGTAAGAAATTTGAGAGATTAATGCATAAGCAAAACTCCACCCAGCTAACTTAAAAGATTTTAGAATTTGTGAGTTTGCCCAATCAAATCTAATAGATAGTTTCACACCGCTTTTAACTAGTACCGGTATGAGAACAAAAGCCTGCACGATGTAGCCAAAGGTTGTTCCAACTCCTAATAAAAGTAGATCAAACTCTGAGACTTGCCCAAGTACTAATTCATCCTTAGCAATTAAAAACCATGAAAACAAAGCAATTGCAATTAGGTTATTTAGTGCAGGTGCCCACATCATTGGACCAAATTTGCCCTTAGCATTTGCAATCTGTCCTAGCAATGCAAATAAACCTAAGAAAAATATTTGAGGTAAGCAGTAACGCATTAAAGTTACAGTGGTATCAAACTCAGCACGGCCTGCGTATTCAGGTGCATATATATTTACAATTTGTGGTGAAAAAATTACACCAAATACAGTAAGTAAAAATAAGAAAGTAATAGTTAATGTAAATAACCTTGAGATAAAGGCTTTGCCACCATCTGAATCCCTTAATGACCTAACTATTTGCGGTACAAAAACAGCGGTTAATGCTCCACCTATAAGCAGGTTATATAAAATGTTAGGCATTGTGTTTGCCACGTTGTATGTGTCACCCAATATGGCCGTACCAAGCAAAGCAACAATTAGTAAGTTACGAATTAATCCTGTAATTCTTGATACCACTGTGCCAGCGGCCATTACCGTAGTGGCTCGTAATAACTGTCCGTCAGACATTTTTTCGCCGCCTTACCCTGCGCCAACTCTGTACCATGGCGGCAATAAATAAAAGCACTGCAGCACCCGTGGTGATCCATGTTGCAATCGGACTAATCACTGAAAGATTTAAACTTATATTTACTGGGTAACCTACTGGTTTATTATCAAGATTTGTAAGTTGTAATAACAAACTAGAGTTTCCAGAGGCTAAAACCTCCACCGGTAATAAAACTTGGCGCTTTTCTTCCCCCAAGATTTCAATATTTTCAACAGCGCCTACTTTTACTTTACCGTTTAAAGCTCTCGTACTTAACTTCACATTAACTGGTGATTTGAAATCATTAACAACAGTAACCGGCAGCTCCTGCTTTTGTGAAGTAATTGTAAATTTAGTATCAGTAACTTTAATTTTGCTTCTATATACTGTTATTAATTCATTAAAATCTTTAATCAAAACATTAAGTTTAGATTTTTCGATATCACTATTTAATAATTGGGTAAGACGAAGTTGAACTGGGTCTAGCTCTTTCTTGTCAACCAAAGTTGATAACAAATCTATTTGTCGCTGGGCATACCTAAAAACACTTAATTCATACTTACTAAGCTTTTGGCGCTTTTCATTTACTAGGGTAGAAATTAATGAATTCCTACTTAGACTTAGATCTAAGCTAGTTTTCCCAACTAAATTTATGTACTCAATTTGGTCAAGTGCTAACTCTTTAAGCCAATAATTAGATGGATTTCCATAAGTTAATACATTTACTTTTTCAAATCTTGTGACCCTATTAAGTTGTGCCAGCCAATTTTTTGCTATCTCTTGCCCTGCTGGAGTGACTCCATTAACAACCCCATACCCTGCACTCATTGCAATAATTTCTTCGATGGTTGCTGGATCAATAAACCAGTTTCGCACCCCACGATAAGGTTTATAAATTAGTGAACCAATCTCACCATCAGGTAAGAGCTTGCTTGCTAATTGATCATCAATAAATACACCACTACTTAATCTATGTGTGGGCTCTGATATTTTTACATTTTGCGCGGCAGATGCTGGCGAACTTATTAACACCGAGTTAAATAAAAACATGGATAATGCAATTATCAATATTTTCTTCACGGTGATAGCTGCCCCGATTTCGCAATTAATTTACGTTCATCTGGGTAAGCTAATCTAGAAGCAATTTCCTCTAGCGGAAACCATGCAACATCATCAACCTCTGTTACTTGTGGAGCTAATCTTCCGCCAACTTCAGTAAATAAAAAATGGTGCACAGTCTTATGAATTCTTTTTCCACTAGCCATAAACCAGAAATCGATCACACCTAGGGATCTAGTGATCTCACTTTTTATTCCAGTTTCTTCAGCCACCTCCCGAATAGCTGCTTGTTCTGGTGTTTCACCATCTTCAATATGTCCTTTTGGTAGTGACCAAAGCAATCTTTCATGCGAGGCATCCTTTGGATCTAACCTGCCAATCAATAAACCTTTAGTTCCAGTTTTATCAACTACTAAGCCACCAGCACTAACCTCATCAACTCGTTTGGCATATTTTGGGCGCACTGAACTCTTATTTTTACCGCTACTTTTGTTGCCTTTACGGTTTTCTGGATTATGTTTTTTAGCGGGCTTACCAGAACCACTATTTTGTGCACCCTTGCGGATGCTGGTTAAATCCTGATTGCCGCCCGCATTGGATGCTGGGGTCATAAGTTAAGGATACTGCCCAAGAAGATTTCTTCCCAATAAACACTGAATTACAAACCACATACTTCTATACCCAGCAGCATTCACCTACTCTGCTCTAACCTAGTGCTACCGTGAAAACTCCGATTAATGCCGCAACCGAACTTGCGATCAGCACACTGACCAAGCAAGCACCAGCTAGTACTGCGCTGGCAAAAGCCTTTAAAGAAGCCGGCTTTAAATTGGCATTAGTTGGTGGCCCAGTTCGAGATGCAATTTTAGGCAGACTTGGTAATGATTTAGATTTCACAACAAATGCGCACCCCAAAGAGTGTGAAAAAATATTAAATAAGTGGGCAGATTCAGTTTGGGATGTGGGCGCAGCATTTGGCACTATTGCTGGCAAAAAAGATGAGATAACAGTTGAGATTACAACATACCGAAGTGAAAGTTATAGCGCAGATTCTAGAAAGCCAAATGTTGAATTTGGTGAGAATATAGAAGGTGATCTTTCTCGTAGAGATTTCACAATCAATGCCATGGCACTTGAGTTAACAACGGATGAGCCAACTTTTATTGATTTATTTGGCGGTGTATCTGATTTACAAAATAAAGTAATTAAAACACCAGGTAAGCCCGAGGACTCATTCAGTGATGATCCACTTCGAATGATGCGAGCAGCAAGATTTATGAGTCAGTTAAATTTTGAAGTTGATCCGGCAGTAGTAGCTGCCATGAAATCTATGGCTAAAAGGTTAGAAATAATCTCATCCGAGCGTATCCGGGATGAATTTATAAAAACAATAATGGGCCAACAACCAAAACTTGGCATCACGCTTTTAGTTGAAACTGGCTTAGCCGATATTTTTTTACCAGAGGTTCCGCAGTTAAAACTTGAAATAGATGAACACCATCACCATAAGGATGTATACGAGCATTCACTTACCGTGCTGGAACAGGCAATTAGATTAGAAGATCGTTTGGGCGGAGCTAATTTAACCCTGCGGCTTGCAGCTTTATTACATGACATTGGTAAGCCAAAGACTCGACAATTAATTGCTGGTGGTGGAGTTTCATTCCATCATCATGAAGTAGTTGGCTCCAGGATGTGTAAAGAACGCATGCGCAAACTAAGGTTTGATAACCACATAATTAACGATGTATCACAACTTGTTTTTCTTCACCTTCGATTCCATGGCTATGGTTCAGGAGAATGGACTGACTCAGCAGTTAGAAGATATGTGCGAGATGCTGGTGAACTACTAACACATTTACACTTATTAACTAGGGCAGATTGCACAACAAGAAATCAGAAAAAAGCTGACCTGCTTGCTAAGACATATGATGAATTAGAAGAGCGCATTTCTGTATTAATGGAGCAAGAAGAGCTAAATAAGATTCGACCAGATTTATCTGGTGAACAAATAATGGAGATTTTAAAAATTAAACCATCACCAATGGTTGGAAAAGCTTATGATTTTTTACTAGAACTTAGATTAGAGCACGGTCCACTTGGTGAAGAAAAGGCTAAAGAATTACTTATTAATTGGTGGCAGCAGCAGAAAATTTAGATTTTTTCATTAAGAGTAGAGCTGCAAAAAGATAAATAACAGCAATAGTTATTGGCAATATGGATGTAACGCCATTATCTGGTAATAAAAGGGCTGCACCAATTGCCCCAGTAACTATTCCAGCGTTTACCGTAATATCGTAAAACGCAAAAACTCTTCCGCGGTACTCATCTTTAATTTTAGATTGAACGAGAGCATCATTAGTAACTTTAATTCCCTGACCACATAAGCCAACTAAAAATGCAGAGCCGATCATGGTGAATTCATTAACTTGGTAGGCATAGATAAGTAATGGTGGAATACAGCCAAACATCAATAATCTCATCCAACGATGCCTACCAAATTTCAATACACCATATGGCGAAATGATTGCTCCAAGTCCAATACCAATTCCAGCAATAGCAAGTGCCATACCAAAACCAGCAAGGCCAGCATCAGGATCCAATGGATCATTAAATGTATTTCGTTCTAAAAGTAGGGCCATCAGTGTTAGTGCAGTTATGCCACTTCGCTGCATTGCAACGGCAGTAATTCCCCGCAAGGTATCAGGGTGTGATTTTAATATTTTTAATCCTTCAAGAATTTCTTTAAAGCCATGGTTTTCATATGGCTGCTCATGTGGCAGTGGACCAATCTCCATTTTTTCTAATCGAAAGCATGATAATGCCGCAACAGTAAATCCAAAAGCTGCTAGCAAAATTACCATTGAGTCTGCAAAATCTGCGCCATAATTTTGACTTACAAAGTTTTTAGCAGCAATACCAATTCCACCACCAATTACAACCCAAATTGTTCCACCAGTTACAGCTAACGCATTTGCTGCAATTAACTCCTCTTTTTTGACAAGCAAAGGCAAACCCGCAGATAGCCCAGCTAAAATTAATCTATTAACTCCAAATGCTAATAAAACAAAAATTGTAAGAATAATTCCAGTAGAGCCAATATTTACTAGATAGGCAATAATCAATAAATTAACCGCTCTTATATAATTACAATTTCGTATAATTCTTTGTCTAGAAAAACGATCTAGGAATGTGCCAACATAAGGTCCGATTAAAGAGTATGGCAATAGGACAACTGCAAAAGCTAGTGCAGCACTAACTGCATCAGGTGCTCGCTCTGGTGAGAAAAGTACAAAACTAGCTAAAGCAGATTGAAATAGCCCATCGGTAAGTTGGCCACTCCAGCGAACAGTCAGGATTCGATTTAATCTCGAGCCTTTACTAACTGGCCAAATTCCCATAAGGCAAGCGTAGTAATTAATTTAGGATTAACCTTGGATCTTATGTTAGCCACGATGCGCTCTACTATCGATTACTCACTAAGTAAGCGACGTACCTTGATTGCGCTATTCCAGGGTGCGGCAAGTGCAATGGATGCATGCGATGCTGATCCATATTTAAGGCGGGCAGCAAAATATCATGGTGAGTTAACAAAAAGGTCATGCCCAGTTTGTAAGAAGTTAAAGATTGTCGAGCTCAGGTACGCTTTTGGGGATCAACTCGGTCAATACTCAGGTCGAATTAAGAATCAAGAAGAGTTGGTTCAAATGCAAAGCGAATATGGAGAGTTCCGTGTGTATGTCGTGGAAATTTGCACTGATTGCCACTGGAATCATCTAATTGAATCCTTTTTGCTAGGAGATGGAAAATATAGAAAGCCACCACGAAAGGTCCGCACATTAGCCGATGAGGATTAGCGGTAATCTTGGCAAGTGAGCAACTTGGTAGAAAAACTTCCTAGACTTTTAGTTTTAGGAGCCGGCTTTAGCTTTGTTGGCGGTATTTTTTTATTTGGTTTTGCCTATTTTACAGTTTCAATCCCAGACCCAAATGCATATGTAAATAGCCAAGCAACAATTATTCAGTATGCAGATGGAAGTGAGATCGGAAGAATCGGATCAGAAAATAGAACAGTAGTAAATCTGGCACAGATTCCAATGAATGTAAGAAATGCTGTAATGGCAGCAGAGGATCGTAATTTTTATAGCAACCGTGCAATTAACCCACTAGCAATTGTGGCAGCAGTTTGGGATAACGTAGTTAACCTAGGTAGTGGTCGTGGTGGTTCAACTATCACCCAGCAATATGCCAAAACCGCATTCTTAACACCAGAGCGATCAATTCAAAGAAAAGTAAAAGAATTAGTTATTGCAATCAAACTAGAGAATCAATTTACAAAGGATGAAATTTTAGAAAATTATTTAAATACTATTTATTTTGGTAGAGGATCTTATGGAGTACAAACAGCTTCTCAGGTTTATTTTGGAACTTCAGTAGATAAATTAAATATTGCACAATCTGCAGTGCTAGCAAGTATTTTGCGCTCGCCAGGACTGTATGACCCTGGATTTAAAAAAGAGAATTTACCAAGATTAGAAGCTAGATTTAAATATGTTTTAGATGGCATGGTTGAGAAAAAGTGGCTGGATAAGGAAAAGGCTGATGCAGTTAAGTTTCCAATAATCAATCCAAGAGTTACATCAGGTGCACTAGCAGGACCAAAGGGGTATGTGATCTCTTGGGTTGAGCGAGAGTTAAACCTACTTGGATTTACTGATGAACAACTAATGATTGGTGGCTATATTATTAAAACCACATTAGTTAAAGAGGCACAAGAAGCTGCAGTATTTGCAGTTAATAAAGAGGCGCCAACCAAAGTACCTGAAAACCTACATATTGGTTTAGTTGCAATAAGACCTGGCACAGGTGAAATCCTTGCCATGTATGGTGGGCAAGATTATTTAAAGTATCAATTTAACGCAGCAACTCAAGGTATTACATCAGGTGGCTCATCATTTAAAGCATTTGCATTAATTGCTGCCCTAGAACAAGGCATTCCATTATCTTCAGTTTGGAATGGAGATTCTCCAAAAGTTTATGATGACGGTATCGGTCGACCATATCCAGTAAATAATTATGGTGGTGAAAGTTGGGGAAATCTTTCTTTACTAACTGCAACTGAAAAATCAGTAAATACTATTTATGTGCCACTTGGAATGAAAGCTGGATTAGAAAAAGTTGTAGATGTTGCACGTCGTGCCGGAATTCCAGAATCAGTTGAAATGGTTGCATCCCCATCAGTTTCACTTGGTTCAGCTAGCCCACATGTAATTGATCTAGCAAATGCTTATGCAACCTTTGCTGCTAATGGGGTTTATGCCAAACCATTTATTATTAATGAAGTACAAGGGCCAAATAAAGGAATCTTGTACCAAGGAAGAATTCAAGCTCAAGAAGTATTTAAAAAAGATGTAATGGCAGACCTAACCTATGCATTAAGTAAAGCCACATCCTCTGGAACTGCAGCAGTTGTTGGCGCCAGAGTCGCAAGACCTACTGCCGGAAAAACTGGAACCTCAAATGACAACGCCTCTGCTTGGTTTAATGGTTACACACCAGAGGTTGCAGCATCTGTAGCTTTTTATCGTGATGATGCCACTCAAACTTTAAATGGTATTGGCGGCTTAACATCAGTTACTGGCGGATCTTTCCCAGCAAGAATTTGGGCCGAGTTTGTTAAAAAGTACTTAGCAAAAGCTCCAGTCCAACAGTTCCCAGAACCAGCATTTATTGGCGGTAGTGAGCCAGTTAGTTATATCAATGCTGTCCCAGAAATGGATCCAGCTTTAGTTCCACCATCTGCAACCCCAAAGCCAAAGAAGAAAAAGAGTTAACTCTTGCTTACCAATAAGGTAAGTAAATTATTTGTTTTAACGGTTTTACTCTCATCTTTTTTATCCCTACTTAAATTTAACTACTGCCGGGCAACTAATTGGGCCTCTCCTGGAAATTATGTCCACGCTTGTTATACCGATATTCCAGCCTTATTCTCAGAGCGAGATCTAGATACAAATATTTTTCCTTAACAATCTGCATTTACCTCTATGGAGTATCCACCAATAATTGGCCTAGGTAATTGGCTAATTAGTTTTATCACTCCAACTGAAAACTCCCATAGATGGTTTTTCGATATTAACGCTGTAATTT
>WLMP01000017.1 GCA_009700155.1 Actinomycetota bacterium | reverse complement strand
GGGTTATTAGGTGCATCATTAGTAGTAATTATTTATAAAGAAAATGCACCAACTGTTTTAGAGGGTTTTGGCTTTGGTGCTGCGATGCTAGCGATGTTTATGCGAGTAGGTGGCGGCATATTTACTAAAGCAGCTGATGTTGGCGCAGATTTAGTTGGTAAGGTTGAAAAAGGAATTCCAGAGGATGATCCAAGAAATGCTGCAACTATTGCAGATAATGTTGGTGACAATGTTGGTGATTGTGCAGGAATGGCAGCAGATTTATTTGAATCATATGCAGTTACCTTAGTAGCAGCACTTATCCTAGGAAAAGCAGGATTTGGTGATGCAGGTTTGGTTTATCCACTGATAGTGCCAGCGATCGGAATTATCACTGCAATCTTGGGAATTTTCCTTACTAAATTACGCACAACTGATAAAACAGCAATGGATGCTATTAATCGCTCATTTTTTACTAGCGCAATCATTAGTGCTGTTTTAGTTGGCTTTGCAACATTTACATACCTACCTAATTCATTAAAGAATATGACTGGCTTAACAGTTGAAGCACAAGCCGTAGATATTAATCCTAGAGTTCTAGCTTTTGGTGCAGTACTAATTGGAATCGCATTAGCTGCAGCAATTCAGATTTTGACTGGATTTTTCACTGAAGTTGGAAAGCGACCAGTAAATGATGTTGCTGCTTCATCTAAAACAGGTGCTGCAACCGTTATTTTGGCTGGCGTTTCAGTTGGTTTTGAATCAGCTGTTTACTCTGCCCTACTAATTGCATCTGCAGTATTTGGCGCATTTTTATTAGGCGGTGGATCAATTGTCCTATCACTATTTGCAGTTTCACTTGCTGGTACTGGTCTACTAACAACAGTTGGTGTAATTGTTGCAATGGATACCTTTGGACCTATCTCAGATAATGCACAAGGTATTGCTGAAATGAGTGGAGATGTAAAGGGTGAAGGTGCAAAGATTCTTACCTCACTTGATGCTGTAGGTAACACAACTAAGGCAATCACTAAAGGAATTGCGATTGCAACTGCAGTGTTAGCAGCAACAGCTCTGTTTGGTGCATTTACCGATGCAATTAAGAACTCAGTACTTGAAAAGGGATTATTAGTTAAGGATCAAGTTCTTGAATTCCAAGGCGTATTAGATGTTGCAGATCCAAGAAACTTAGTCGGATTAATTATTGGCGCTGCAGTTGTCTTTATGTTCTCAGGTCTTGCAATTAATGCTGTATCAAGAGCTGCTGCTGCAGTAGTTGTTGAAGTACGCGCACAGTTTAAGAAGTACCCAGGAATTATGACTGGAAAAGTAAAACCAGATTACGGCCGGGTAGTAGATATTTGCACCCGAGATTCATTACGTGAACTTGCAACGCCAGGATTGCTTGCAGTTATGGCACCAATTGCAGTTGGTTTTGGTTTAGGTGTTGGCGCACTTGGTGCATATCTTGCAGGGGCGATTGGTACCGGAACTTTAATGGCAGTATTCCTATCAAACTCAGGTGGTGCATGGGATAACGCAAAGAAGATGGTTGAAGATGGAAAATTTGGCGGCAAGGGAAGTGAAGCCCATAAAGCAACTATTGTTGGAGATACTGTTGGTGATCCATTTAAAGACACTGCAGGTCCTGCGATAAATCCACTAATTAAAGTAATGAATTTAGTTGGCTTACTAATTACGCCAGCAATTGTCGGCTTTACATTAGATGATAATGAGCAAATGAATTTAGTGATTGCACTTATTGCAACTGCGATAATTGTTTTTGCACTCATCCGTAACAGAAAACGTGCAACGGCAATCGCTTAACTATTTTCTCTTCCCTAATTAGATAAAGAAGGATTACTTTGGGCACCAAATTAGTTATAGTTGAATCGCCAGCTAAAGCACGCAAAATTGGCTCATTTCTAGGGGATGAGTATGTAGTAGAGGCTTCAGTTGGCCATATTCGAGATTTGCCACAACGAGCTGCGGATATCCCAAAAGAGTATAAGAAAATTGCTTGGGCAAAAGAGGGCGTAAATATTGAAGAGGATTTTGCTCCACTTTATGTTATTAACCCAGATAAGAAAGCCAAAGTTGCTGAGTTAAAAGAGTTAATGAAGGATGCCGACGAGTTAATCCTGGCAACAGATGAAGACCGCGAAGGTGAAGCGATTGCATGGCATTTAATAGAGGTATTACGCCCCAAAATTCCAGTTAGACGAATGGTATTTCACGAGATTACAAAAGAAGCAATTCAAAAAGCTGCTAAAGAAACACGGGATTTAGATTATCGATTAGTAGATGCGCAAGAAACTCGTAGAGTGCTGGATCGGCTTTATGGTTATCGACTTTCACCTGTGCTCTGGAAGAAAGTAATGCCAAGAATTTCAGCAGGGCGCGTGCAATCTGTAGCAACTAGATTAATTGTTGAACGTGAACGTGAGCGCATGGCATTTATTTCATCGGGTTGGTGGGATTTAAGCGCACAGTGTGAACCAGGTTTTAACGCCAGGCTTTTATCATTAAACGGTAAACGAGTTGCAGCTACAAATGATTTTGATTCAAATGGTGGAATTAAAGAAAAGTCAGTTGAAAATATTTTATTACTAGATGAGGCTGCTGCTCGCGAATTAGTCCAATCACTTTCTAATCAGGTTTTAGTTGTAAAGTCACTAGAAGAGTCACCAAGAACTGAAAGACCAAAGCCACCTTTTACAACATCAACCATGCAACAAGATGCCGGTTCCCGACTTGGGTGGGGTGCTCAATTAACAATGAGAATTGCGCAGCGGTTATATGAAAACGGATACATAACTTATATGCGAACCGATTCAGTAACGCTATCTTCAGCAGCGATATCAGCAGCTAGATCTTCAGCTCAGTCTTTATATGGAAAAGAGTCAGTGCCATCTGCGCCAAGAGTTTATGAAGGTAAAACAAAAAATGCACAAGAGGCACATGAAGCGATAAGACCTGCAGGTGATTCATTTAGAACCCCGGGCGAATTAGCGCCAGAGTTATCTAGAGATGAATTTGCACTTTATGATTTAATTTGGAAACGCACCATTGCATCACAAATGGCAGATGCAAAGAAGCAACAGATGCGAGTTGATTTTGATGTGAAGACAAAAACAGGTGATGATGCAATATTTAGAGCCAATGGTTCTGTAATTGTATTTCCTGGTTTTTTATCCGCATATGAGGATATTGTTGAAGAAAAAGTGGATGTCGAAGAGGTAGATCGCAGGTTGCCAGCCATGAGTGTTGGTGAAAAGATTTCAGTTACTGAATACAACTGTGAAGGTCATGAAACTAAACCGCCAGCAAGATATACCGAGCCAACCTTAGTTAAAAAGTTAGAGGAATTAGGAATTGGCCGACCTTCAACATTTGCTTCAATTATGCAGACAATTCAAGATCGAGGCTATGTTGCAAAACGAGGCAGAGCTTTAGTCCCAACATTCTTAGCTTTCTCAGTTACTGGGTTACTAGAGCAACACTTTACAAAATTAATTGACTACGAATTCACTGCTTCAATGGAAGAAGACTTAGACAAAATTGCTAATGGTGAAGAAGAGCGAGTTGCTTGGTTAACTAAGTTCTTTTATGGAAGTGAGAATAATCCAGGTTTAGCAGATCTATCAGCAGATCTTGGTGCAATTGATGCGCAAGCTATTAACACCATGAAAATGGGTGAGGATATAGAGATCAGAGTCGGAAGATTTGGTGCTTACATTCAACAAGGTGTTGGCGAAGAGCGAAAATATGCAAATATTCCAGAGGAGATGGCGCCAGATGAATTAACACTTGCTAAAGCAATTGAATTATTAGCAAAGCCATCAGGTGAGCGAAAGTTGGGAATTGATCCTGTAACTGGTTTAGAGTTAATTGCAAAATCTGGTCGATTTGGTGCATATATAACTGAAGTTTTTCCAGAAGAGATTGCAGAAGAGGGCGCAAAAAAGAAGCGAAAGAAAAAAGATGCACCAAAGCCTAAAACTGCTTCTCTGCTTTCTACTATGTCACTCGACACGATTGTGCTTGCAGATGCGCTGCAGCTTTTATCTTTACCAAGAAATTTAGGTGAGTATGAAGGCGAAGTTATAACTGTACAAAACGGTAGATATGGTCCTTATTTAAAACATGGAACAGATTCAAGAACATTAACAAGTGAAGATCAGCTATTTTCAATTAATTTTGAAGAAGCGCTTGAGATTTATAGACAACCAAAAGTAAGAAGACGTGGCGTTGCAAAACCACCACTAAAGGAGTTGGGTAAAGATCCTCAAACAAGTAGAGATGTAATCGTTAAGGATGGCAGATTTGGTGTTTATGTAACCGATGGCGAAACCAATGCCACTCTACGCAGAGGAGATGCAGTTGAACTTCTAACATTAGAAAGAGCACTTGAATTACTAGCCGGCAGAAGAGCGTGGGAAATTGAAAATCCAGAGGGTTCAAAGAAGAAAGGCAAAAGATCTAAGAAGAGTGCTCCAACACTTACTGAAAAAACAGTTAAAGGAGCAGCTGCTAAGAAAAAGGCAAAAAAGGGCGCAACTGGCGTTGGAAACTTGCCTGAGTAGAGTTTTGCCAACAGAAGTAGACTTATAACATGTCATTGCCATACCCGTCGGCCCCAGCGCAAGCACAATCCCGTAGCGTTTTAGCAATTCCCGCATTTAGAAAACTCTGGCAAGCGATGGCTTTTTCCTCATTTGGAGACTGGTTAGGTTTACTAGCATCCACCGCTCTTGCGCAACAACTAGCCGGTGGTGATTATGCAAAAGCAAACTTTGCAATAGCCGGCGTATTTATAGTCAGGTTGTTACCAGCAGTTATTTTGGGACCATTTGCCGGTGTAATCGCTGATCGTTTTGATCGTCGTAAATTAATGATTACATGCGACATCCTGAGATTTTCTCTTTATCTATCAATTCCAATTGTTGGTAATTACTTCTGGCTTTATACCGCGACAATATTGGTTGAGATAGTTACTTTATTCTGGTCACCAGCAAAAGAAGCCTCAATTCCTAATCTTGTCCCAAAAAACAAATTAGAAAGTGCAAACCAAGTTTCTCTACTAGCAACTTATGGAACAGCACCAATTGCTGCCTTAGTTTTTTCTATTCTGGCAGTCTTCTCCGGAGTTGTAAATTCAATTTTAGGAAACACCACACCGGCTAGTGCAGCAGATCTTGCTCTTTATATAAATTCAATAAGTTTTGCATTTTGTGCTTATACAGTTTGGCGTTTAAAAGAAATACCAGCAGGCCCAGCTGCAAATGTTAAGCAATTATCTTTTACAAGATCTTTGCTTGATGGTTTTGTATTCATTAAAGGTTCAAAGGTTATTAGAGGCTTAGTTTTTGGAATGCTAGGAGCTTTCTTTGCAGCAGGAGCGGTAATTGGATTAGCTAGAACTTTCGTGGATGAACTACAAGCTGGTGAAGCTGCTTATGGTGTTTTGTTCGGATCAGTATTTTTAGGTCTTGCAACCGGAATCTCCTTTGGGCCAAAGGTTTTTTCACAATTTACGAGAAGAAGATTATTTGGCGCATCCTTAGCAATTTCTGGAATTTTACTAGTAATTCTATCTTTAGTATTGAACTTAGTTTTAGCTATCTTTATAACCATTATTTTAGGTATTTTTTCAGGAGTCGCTTGGGTTTCAGGCTTCACAATGCTTGGTATGGAAGTTGATGATGAGATTAGAGGTAGAACTTTTGCATTTGTGCAGTCACTTATCAGAGTTTCACTTGTTTTAGTACTTGCAATATCACCACTAGTTGCAGCTGCAATTGGCGAGCACACTTATACATTTAGAACTACGACAGTTACTTACAATGGCGCAGCTTTTACAATGTTCTTTGCCGGATTAATTGCCACTACTTTCGGTGTTCTAACCTACTTACATATGCGAGATCGCCCAACAGTTTCACTTTGGAGTGATATTAAATCTGCCCTTAGAGGTGAATTGGGTGCCATGACTGGGCAAATAAGTAACGGAGTATTTATATCATTTGAAGGTGGCGAAGGATCAGGAAAATCTACTCAAACTAAATTACTTAAAGAATGGCTTGAAAAAAATGGTGAGAAAGTTCTACTTACTAGAGAGCCTGGTGGCACACCACTAGGTGATCAACTTCGTGAAATATTACTAGATAATAAAACCGGCGCAATTTCTCCAAGGGCTGAAGCACTTATGTATGCTGCCGATAGAGCTAATCATGTGTTTGCAAAGATTAAACCAGCACTTGATCAAGGTGAGGTTGTAATTACCGACAGATATTTTGATTCATCAATTGCTTACCAAGGTGCAGGTAGAGTTTTATTACCTAGCGAAGTTGCCAGAATTTCTAGATGGGCAACTGAGTCTTTAACTCCAACTTTAACAATCATTATGGATCTGCCAGCAGAAATAGGGCTTTCAAGATTGCAATCAACTGATCGACTTGAGAGCGAACCTTTAGCTTTCCATGAGCGGGTAAGGCAAGAGTATTTAAGTTTGGCAAATACTGATCCAGAACGATTTGCCGTGATTGATGCTTCACTTTCAATAGAGCAAATCCATGAACTAATTGTTGAAAGAGTGGGTGCAATTAAAGGTTTAAAGAAGAATCAAAAAACAACATGAGTGTGTTTAGTTCATTAATTGACCAAGCCGAGGTTGTTAAAGCCTTAAAAGATGCAGTTTTAGCATCTAGAAACGATGCTGATAAAACTCAAGGAATGACACATGCCTGGTTATTTACTGGTCCACCAGGATCAGGTCGATCTAATGCTGCAATCGCATTTGCGGCTGCTTTAGTTTGTAAAGATAGTGGTTGCAGTAAATGTAATGATTGTATGTCAACTATCACCGGCTCACATGCAGATGTTGAATTGATTAAAACCGAAGGACTATCTATAAAAATAGATGAGGTTAGAGAATTAATTAGTAGAGCTTCATGGGCACCATCGGTTGCAAACTGGCGAGTTGTTGTAATTGAGGATGCAGATCGATTAACAGATTCAGCAGCTAACGCACTATTAAAAGTTATTGAAGAGCCTGGACTTAGAACAGTCTGGTTACTTTGCGCACCAACCTTAACTGATGTTTTGCCAACAATTAGATCTCGCTGCCGCCATTTAGCACTTAGAACTCCATCAACAAAAGCAATAGCAAATTTATTAATCGAACGAGATGCAATTGACCCCAAGGTCGCAGATTTTGTGGCTAGAGCTTCCGGGGGACATATTGGAAGAGCTAGATATCTTGCTACTGATTTAAACGCAAAACAAAACCGAGAAAGCATATTGAAATTACCATTTATGTTAAAAGATGTTGCATCTGCATTTAAAGCAGCTCAAATTTTGGTTGACGCTGCAAAAAACGAGGCATTATCTGATTCTGAGAAAAAAGATGAAGTTGAAATTACTAAACTAAAAGAAGCATGGGGTGCAACCGGATCTAGATTAGCAGCCGGTGGGTCTAAGGCAATAAAAGAATTAGAGAAGGAACAGAAGTCAAGAAGTACAAGAATGGTAAGAGATTATCTAGATCGAGCACTTTTAGATCTTTCAACTTTATATCGGGATGTTTTACTAGTTCAATCTGGCTCATCTGATTCTTTGATAAATCAAGACTTAAAAGAGCAAATCAATAAATTAGCGGTCTCTTTTGGCCCAGAGCGGACTCTTAAAAAAATTGAGGCAATTCTAAAAACTCGCACTAATTTGGCACAAAATGCAGCCCCCTTGCTACTTATTGAAGCATTAATGTGTGAATTACGTTAGAAAAGTGGTAATTAGCACCTAGTTTTGTAAGGCAAAATACTCCCATGCGTTTAGACCATATCTCCTATGTTGCATCCCATGATCAGATTTCTGATGTAGTAAATCGAATTGGTTCACAAATAGGAACAGCATTTATAGATGGCGGAATACATCCTAAATTTGGTACAAGAAATTTCACTGCGCCATTATTGAATAATCAATACATTGAGGTTGTATGTCCATTAGATCACCCAGCAACAGATTCAACTCCGTTTGGTAGAGCAGTTAAGAAAAAAGCTGAAGAAGGCGGCGGCTGGCTTACTTGGGTATTAGCAACTGAAGACATTAAGAAAGTTGAATCAAGATTGGGAAGAACTTCAGTAGATGGTAATCGTCGCAGACCAGATGGAAGCGAATTAGGTTGGAAGCAAATTGGTGTTCTGGCAACACTTGAAGATTCTCAATTACCATTTTTTATTCAATGGCTAACTAAAGAACACCCATCAACTGATGGCAAGGCAACAGCAAAAATTTCTAAGATAGAAATTGCTGGTGATGAATCTAAGATTCAAGATTGGCTAGATTCTGATATTTCAAAATCATTAGTTGATGCTGAAATCGCTTGGGTCGATGTGAGTGAAAATAATGATCAAACAGGTATTGTGGCTGTTGAGTTAACGGTTAATGGAAATAAAATCAGGCTGGATTAATCTTTTTTGGTAATTTGGCAACAAAAAGTAAGGTAAACTTAAGTCAGTAATTCCCCCATGTGCTTACAACTTGTAAGCACCTTGCGAGTCTTAATCTCTAATCACCATCGAGACACGCATCATGTCTTGATTGGTTGCATATGTCATTTAAAGATTTAGGTGTTAACTCTGCGCTTATTAAAGCGTTAAATTTGGCTGGTATTGATAAACCTTTTCCAATTCAAAAAGCTACCTTGCCAGATGCTATTGCTGGAAAAGATATTTTAGGTAGAGGACAAACAGGGTCTGGAAAAACTCTAGCTTTTGGCTTAGCTTTAATATCAAGACTTGCTGGAAAAACTGCAGCCCCAATGCGACCTTTAGCTTTAATTCTTTCGCCAACACGTGAACTAGCTATGCAGATAAGTGATGTAATCGCACCACTTTCAAGATCGGTAAATTTAAACTCTCAAGTTGTTGCTGGCGGGCTTTCATATTCAAAGCAAATTCAAGCCCTAAAAAGAGGTGTACCTATTGTTGTGGCAACTCCTGGCCGATTAATTGATCTAATTCAGAAAAAACATATCAAGCTAGATGATATTTTGATAACAGTTTTAGATGAAGCAGACCAGATGGCAGATATGGGATTTTTGCCCGACGTTAAAAGAATTTTAGATTTAACAAAACCTAACGGCCAACGTATGCTTTTTAGTGCCACCTTAGATAAAGATGTAGATTCATTAGTTAAAAAGTATCTAAGAAACCCAGTAACTCATTCCCTAGCAAATGAAAAATCTACAGCTGGAAATATGACTCACCATGTATTGATTATGGAACAAGCTCATAAAGATTTAATCACTGCCCAAATTGCAGCCAGAAAAGGCAAAAGTATATTTTTTGTTAGAACCAAACACGGCGCAGATAAATTAGCTAAAAAAATGAACCAAGTAGGCGTTGCAGTAGGCGCACTTCATGGTGGTAAAACACAAAGCCAGAGATCAAGAGTTTTAGAGGCATTTAAATCTGGTAAAACTTCAGCATTAGTTGCAACTGATGTTGCAGCCAGAGGAATTCACGTAGATGATGTTTCATTAGTTGTGCATGTAGATGTACCAGAGAATCACAAAGATTATCTACACCGCGCCGGCAGAACTGCTAGAGCTGGGGCTGTTGGCACAGTGGTAACACTTGCTACTCATAAACAACGCAAAGGTGTTCATGGTTTAACTTCCAGAGCAGGTGTTAAGTTAACTGAATCCACAGTTCGCCCGTTAGATTCAACTTTAGTAAGAATTACTGGCGCCCTTGAGCCATCTGGAGTTCCAATAGAGGATGTAGCTCATACAAATAGCGATGGGTCAGGAAGATCTCGTAATGAAAGAGGATCAAGATCCAAAGGTGGCGGTAGGAGAAAAAAATCACGTCCTCGCCCAAATGAGCGCCGCAAACGCCCAAGATAATTATTTTTATAGTTAAATAAGATTATGGCAAAAATCTCTTCAAACTTAGAACTAAACGGAATTAATTTTATTTCTGAGTCAGAGCGCAAAGGAAAAGCACGGTCATTATTTTGGCCTTGGGCAGCTGCAAATGTTTCTTTTCTTGCAATTTCATATGGGTCTTTTTTTCTAGGGTTTGGAATTTCATTCTGGCAGGCAACCGCTGCAGCAATTATCGGAACAGTGGGTAGTTTTTTACTAGTAGGCATTTCATCCCTTGCCGGGAAAAGAGCCAATGCACCAACTATGACGCTCTCTCGAGCAGCATTCGGAGTTAAAGGAAATAAAATCCCAGGATTTCTTTCCTATTTAATTTTTGTTGGTTGGGAGACAGTTTTAGTTTCATTGGCAACACTTGCATCAGAAACAGTATTTACGCGTGTTGGTAATATCGATCCAGATTTATCAAGAATTTTAGGTTTTCTACTTGCAGGCGGACTGACAATAGTTGGTGGTGTTTTAGGTTTTAAAGTAATTATGAAGTTACAAGTGTATTTAACTATTTCAACTTTGATTTTAACTTTTGGTTATATTGTCTTAACAATTGATTCGGTTGACTGGTCTAAGGTGTCTTCAATACCAAATGGCACAACCCAAGGTTTTATTGGCGCATTAATATTTGGTGTGACCGGAATTGGTTTGGGCTGGGTGGGGTGCGCAGCTGATTACTCTAGATATCTTCCTAGAAGTACGTCAGGAAAATCTGTAGTTGGTTGGACAGTGTTTGGAGCTGCAATTGTTCCAATCACGCTAGTAATTTACGGTTCATTATTAGCAGCAAGTAGTCCAGAGTTAAGCGAACTTGTTGCCTCTGATCCGATTGGTGCACTAACTACTTTATTACCAACTTGGTATTTAATTCCGTTTGCACTAGTTGCCATTTTAGGTTTGATAGGTGGTGCGATTCTTGATTTGTACTCTTCAGGTCTGACTTTAGTTTCAATTGGGGTACCAGTGAAACGACATACAGCAGCTGCAATTGATGGCTTGATCATGACAATTGGAACAATTTACTTAGTTTGGTTTGCAAGTGACTTTTTTGTTCCATTCCAAGGCTTTTTAATTACATTAGGAGTACCAGTTGCTGTTTGGTCAGCAATATTTGTTGCTGATGTATTAATGCGCAAAGGTTATGCAGAAGATGAGTTGTTTGATCCAAAAGGCAGATATGGAGGTTGGAATTTAAGATCAATTGGATTGGTATTTTTTGGCGCAATTATCGGTTGGGGATTTGTAACAAACTCTTCAGCAGGCTGGCTATCTTGGCAAGGTTATCTATTGGGCCCACTAGGTGGCCGTGATGGAAGTTGGGCTTATGCAAATCTTGGTGTTTTATTTGCTTTAGTAATTGGTTTTATTGGACACATTCTTTTATCAAAGAATAAAATTAAAAAGCAGAGTATTTAGTTTTTCCAAGATGTAAATAGGGGTCTACCTTCTGCGTAACCTGCTGCAGATTGAATACCAATCACAGCTTTCTCATTAAACTCAATTAAATTTGCTGCTCCACTGTAAGTACATGAAGATCTTAATCCAGCGATAATTTCATCAATTAAATCCTCAACGCCAGGTCTTGCTGGATTTATATACATTCGAGAAGATGAAATTCCTTCTTCGAATAGAGATTTACGAGCGCGATCAAAAGCATCTTCACTTGCAGTTCTAGCTGCGACAGCTCTAGCTGATGCCATACCAAATGATTCTTTATATAACCTGCCGTCAGAATCTTTTCGCAAATCACTTGGAGATTCATATGTGCCAGCAAACCATGAACCAATCATTACCTGAGATGCACCTGCTGCCAGTGCTAGTGCCACATCTCTTGGATGGCGAACACCGCCATCTGCCCAAATTGTTTTGCCATACTTTTTAGCTTCTGTTGCGCACTCTAAAACGGCAGAAAATTGTGGGCGACCAACACCTGTTTGCATACGTGTTGTACACATTGCACCAGGTCCAACTCCAACTTTAACAATATCTGCACCAGCCTCAATTAATTCCTTTGTACCAGATGCGGTAACAACATTTCCGGCAACAATTGGAACCTTTGGATTTAGAGCCTTAATAGTCTTAAGCGCTTCAATCATTTTCTTTTGATGTCCATGTGCTGTGTCTACAACTAAAACATCTGCACCAGCTGCCAATAATTGTTTAGCTTTTCCAGCAACATCACCATTAATACCAACAGCTGCAGCAACTTTAAGCTTGCCATTAGTATCTAGCGCAGGCTGATACATTGTTGCCCGTAGTGCACCTGTGCGGGTAATTATTCCTACTAATTTTCCAGATTTATTTATTACCGGCGCTAATTTGCGGCGTTGTTGAGTTAAAAACTCAAAAGCTTCTTTTGGTGTTACATCATCATTTAAAGTTACCAAATCCTTAGACATAATCTTATTGAGTTGAGTAAACCGATCAACGTTCTCGCAATCAGCTTCAGTAATAATTCCAACTGGTGAATTGTTCTCAACCACAATTAACGCACCATGTGCTCTTTTTGTAATCAAATCAATTGCATCAGCTACAGTTTCATTAGGATTAAGGGTTACTGGAGTATCAAAAATAATGTGTCTAGATTTAACCCAATTAATTACATCTGAAACAATCTCAAATGGAATATCTTGCGGAATTACCGCCATGCCACCTCTGCGAGCAACAGTCTCTGCCATTCTGCGACCACTAATTGCAGTCATATTGGCAACTACTAATGGAATTGTGGTGCCGGTGTTATCGGTAGCGCCTAAATCAACATCCATTCGACTTGATAATTGCGAATAGGAAGGGACCATGAAAACATCGTCATAGGTCAGATCGTGATTTGGGGTATTTATGAAACGCACGTGTGGAAATTATACTCGCTAAATGCACTCTTTAAAGACAGTTAATTACCTAGCCGCCCTGCGTAGGCAGCCAGTAATAAGCGTGCATATTGTTTGCTTAGGCAACATTTGCCGCTCGCCAATAGCCAATGCAGTGCTGCTTGGCTTAACAAAAGATCTGACTTCACCAAAGGTATTTGTAGATAGCTCGGGCACAGGCAGCTGGCATGTTGGTCAGCCAGCAGCAATTAACTCAGAATTAGCTTGGCAATCAGCTGGTTATAAGTATCAATATATTGCAAAGCAATTTAACTCAGGAAATTTTATAAAACACGATTTGATTTTAGCCATGGACTTAAGTAACCGGGATGCAATCTTAAAGTTAGCCAAAAGTGATAGCGATAAAGATAAGGTATTCATGTTCACCTCTTTTGATCCCAATAAAAGCAAGATCGATCCAGATGGTCATGAAGCAACGAAACTGTCAGTAGCTGACCCATATGGCGGGCCACTTACCGAGTTTGAGTCTGTGCTTAAAGTAATCGAGGCGGCAGCAACTGGCTATGTAACGTGGGTGAAATCTTAAGTATTCCCACCCTACTTACAGGTTGAACTGCTAGGGTTACTCGACAGCTTCCCAGTTAAATCGAAAGGTGAAACTTGTCAGACCACTCAGAGGGTGAAGATAACTCAGAAGACATTAT